>NZ_JADBUB010000238.1:0-10828 GCF_020245865.1 Microcystis sp. M169S2 | reverse complement strand
GGTAGTGATCCGATAGTAGTGGTGAGCTATCTTGCTTATCTAGCCTGAGTTGTGTAGAATATTGACTAATAAAAATAATTACCTGACAAATGTCAAGAATTTGCTTTTTATGATTGCTGTTTTTATCAATATCTTCTCTTGGACTATTAAATTTTAGTTGGATTGCGATGAAGATTTAGAACAGAATCTTCTAACAAAAGATTCACAAGCTTCAATATTTCGTTAATGTAGTTCTTGCCATACCATCAAAAATGGTTCTACACATAATCGCAAACCCAAACGTAAGGGTAAAGATTGTGGTCAACCGTTTGTAATTAATCCTAGTAATAAAACCGTCTCTAACGAAACCCCAAAATTAATAGAACTACTGATGCTAGAAAGAATTTTTCTGCGAGGTATTGCTGGGGTAACTGGAGTTAGTTGGTCATGATTACAAAAATATGTTAATAATAAATTAAGCCAAGTCCCTAGCCAAGTAAAAGTTACAGACAAATCTAAAAGCAAATTAATCATAGAATATGATGACTTATAGTCATTCGTATTTTGTAAGAAAATCAAGGTATATAGCGTTTCTGATTCAGAAGAGGTACATTTCCGATACTGAACAGCTTAATCGGCAAAGGTTTAAGTGTGCCGCACAGATGCGAGAACCGCTATATATTTGGTTAGCTATCGATAGAACTAACCGAGAAATAATTGGTTGTTATTTAGGAGATAGAAGCCGTGAATCAGCTAAAAAGCTCTGGAAAAGTCTTCCAGGAGTTTATCGACAATGTGCTGTTGCTTACACAGACTTTTGGGAGTCATATAAGACAGTAATTCCTCGTAAACGTCATCGGGCAGTAGGGAAAGAAACTGGTCAAACTAATCCTATTGAAAGATTAAATAATACCTTTCGACAAAGGATTTCTCGGCTGGTGAGAGAGAGTCTATCTTTCTCTAAAAAAATGGAGAATCACGTTGGAGAACCCTTTGGTATTTTATCCATGACTACAATGCACAGCAAAGCCAAGGATTAAGCGGCGTTGCTGAATCAAGGTATGAATGACAACCTTGCACCCATCCAAAAGTTAGTTTGGGTCTAGGTTTTAAAAATCCCACAAGAGAAGATTCATATCTCAAATCAGCAACGCCGATTAAGCCACCATCACTACTATCGAATCATCACCAATCTTGCTTAGGTACTTAATGGCAAAAATTGCCTAGTAACCATTGGGCAATGCGATCGGAGGCACCGGCTGACCCCATTCTCTGACGACCATTAACGGCGATTTCTTGCCACTTTGGGGGATTTTGTAATAAATATTCTAACTTGTCTGCCACTGACTCGGCACTATCGCCCAAGAGAATTGAACAGCCTAATAAACGCTGTTGCAGTTTGGCAAAATGAGCAGTAAACTGTGGTCCAGATCCCGCAATTGTGATCGCTGGTTTACCCAAACCGACGAACTGTTCCGTGGCAGTTCCCGCCATGGCGATCGCTAGATGGCAACGGCCTAAATATTCGGCGTAATCCCTTTGAGAAATAGTTATAAATACTTCTTGACAAATAAACTTATTTATGCTATGTTCTCGCCAACCCTGGGAAGTTAAAGCAGCCGTAAAAGATTGCAAGGGGAGAGAAGGAGCGATCGCCGCCAAAAATTCCAGCTTGTAATCGGGAAAACGGCCGATCATGGCCGCCACAGCTGCGAGAATTTGCTGCCAATTGTGGAGAGATTCGGGAAAGCGCGAACCGGGTAGCAGCAAAATAGTTAGGCAATCTTGGGGAAAATCGCCCGTTATCGAGGGTAAAAGGTCATCCATCATCGGATTACCCCCATCGACAACAGGGATTGACCACTGTTGTAAAATTTTGCTAGTTAAACTATCCCGGGGAAAAACCCCCCGACAGCGAGGATGAGCCATTAACCAGCGTTCCCAAGGATAATAATAGGAACCCCAGAGGCGATCGATCATCGAGCTACTATCTAACCATCCCTGCTCATCCCGGAGATAGTATTCCGATTTAGCCGTTCCCACAAAAGCATAATCTGTCCCGCTCAACCAAGCAAGGGCAAGGGGTAAGATATCTCCCACCGCGACAATTTTTCCCCCTTCTTGGCCCCAATTTCTGACCAGACGGTATTGACGGGAGGTTAATCCTAATAATCCCTCCCGCAGATCTCGCCATAATTGTTTGGCATCCCTGGTGATAAAACCCCCAGAGGGCATTTTTTGACCTCGATCGAGAAGGGGAATCCCCAGACGAGTATAAGTATAACCGTTACCCACTAGGGGTAAAGCAGTAATATCCGGACAGTGGGGAGATGATTGCAGTCTTTTAATAATCCGGATCGCGATCTCATCTTCACCGTGGCCATTACTCAAAAATAATAATTTCACTTTTTTTCTTAACTTCTGGCTTAAAGTCCTAAACTTCGGTTGTTTTATTCCCTTCGACCCTAGACAATGCTGATGGTTAGGGAACAATCAATTTTATAAAAGCAGTTAACCAACTCCCATTTAGTCTAATCTACCAGAAGGTTTCGCCGATCGCTTATCTCTGTCTTGATGGCGACCATTTGACCAAAGGCAAGACTAAGAGATAAGAGATGAGTTTAACTGCTTCTATTTTTCTCGATCAAAAGACCAAATTTAGCCCCCCAGAGCCAAGAAGGTCAGAAACCTGCTCTGATCGCTATATTAGAATCAAGTGATTAATTGGCATCCTAGCGGAAAAAAATGATTATCGACTTACCCGATCGAGAAGCTACTGTCAATTTAGGGGAAAAACTGGGGCAAACCTTGGCCTCTGGCAGTGTAATTTTATTAAAAGGCGATTTGGGAGCGGGAAAAACCACCTTAGTACAGGGAATTGGCTTAGGATTGGGTATTCAAGAGCCTATAGCTAGTCCTACCTTCACCCTCGTTAACGAATATAACGAAGGCCGCCTTCCTTTGTATCATTTGGATTTGTATCGTTTGCAGGGTCAAGATATCGAGGCGCTGTACCTAGAAAATTATTGGCAGGGAATCGAGGTAGATTTAGGGATAGTGGCGATCGAATGGTCAGAACGTTTAACTTTTTTGCCAGAAAATTATCTAGAGATTACTTTACTCGATCGAGGTGAGCAGGGACGACGAGCGCTGCTCAATTTTGTCGGTGGGGACGAAAAAAATAGCGACCCCACAGGAATCGCTATCAGCACTTGACTCTTTAAGCAATCAAACTTTATCGGTAACTCTGGGTATCTAAGATAGATATTGGGTTCGATCCCCCCTTAATCCCCCCTTGATAAGGGGGGAACTGATAGTTTTTAACATCTAACTACTTATAAGATGTAAAAAAATAAATATTTTTTCACCTTTAATTTGCCGTTCTCACGGGGAAACTATCAGCTTTTCAGAGACATAATACTAAAAAAATCAGAAATTTCTGCTAATTTCACACTTTCTTTAGATTTATCTTCTATCTTGATGTCTGATGGATTTTGGCAGTGGTTAACCCTTTCCGCTCCTACGTGGAAAAAAAGAAGCAATCGAGTGTTAATTATGAGATGAGCGATGCAGGAAGAAAAAGCGATATTTAATATCAATAATACTTTCTATAGACCGGAGAGTAAAATCGTCCGAGATTTAGGAATTTTAGGGGCGGCAATTGTCAAAAAAGAGCGGGTAAGTTTGATCGAGCCACACACTCTAACCTAGATAGGTTATACTAAGATTGTACGCACATCGCAGTCATCTCGTTACAGCGTTGGCTCTTCTGGTTTTTGTGTGCAAACGGGGTCTATACTGATAGTTTCTTCAGCAAAATAGTCCTAAAATTCTTTCCCAGTGAACATTTCACGATTCTATAAGCAAAAATTATCACACAAAGTCGATAAAAGCCATTTTTCTCTCTTTGTCAACCCCTAGACCTGAATATTTACCTATTTACTTTTAGTCAAAATTAATTAACTTCTAACCCCGGAATGCTTAACTGTTCAGTTTTTGGCTGTGTTTCCCCCAGATAATCCCCTTGCAACATATTAATTAAACAGCCACCAAGATGATAGGCCATATTCACGGGAACCGCGTTACCAATCTGTCGATATTGAGAGGTTAAATTACCGGTAAATTGCCAATCATCGGGAAAGGACTGCACTCGTGCATATTCTCTCACAGTCAGAGGACGAGTTTCTTGGGGATGGCATCTTTCTGTTTGGGTTTGTGCAGGACTACAGGTAATAGTTAAAGCTGGTTCATCCCAAGATAATCTTTTAGCATATCCTGTCCGTCCGCCGTGATTTTTGAGACTATTTTTCATATATTCTTTTTGAATATCCATCGGCAAATTCCGCCAATTTCCTCCTGCGGGAACTAAGGACATAATCTCTTTTTTTCTTTCTTTATATTCTACTCCTGGAGAACTTGGACAATTCTCTAGAGCTTTTTTTAGAGAAATAGTATAGTTTTTATATTGGGGAAAAATGGGTTTAATATTTAGGTCTTGACGGGTGGCGATAATAATTAATCTTTCTCTTTTTTGGGGAACATCGAGAAATTGGGCTGATAAAACTTGATAAGCAGCATAATAACCGATTTCCTGTAAAGCTTGCAGCATTAATTGGAGAGTTTCTCCTTTTTTATTGCTTAATAATCCTCGAACATTTTCGGCCATAGCGATTTTAGGTTGCACTTCCTGTAAACAACGAGCAAACTCAAAAAATAAGCTCCCTCTCAAATCTTCTAATCCTTTTCCTAACCCAGCATAACTAAAAGGTTGGCAGGGAAAACCTCCAGCTACAATATCTATTTTGTCTCTAAAATCGGAAAATTTAAGCTTTTTTATGTCTTGATTTATAACATTCCATTGCGGTCGATTGAGTCTTAAAGTATTAACACAATCTTGGTTAATTTCCACCAGTAATTGCGTTTTTATTCCCGCATTTTCTAAACCTAAAGCCATACCACCACAGCCAGCAAATAATTCAATAACTGTGTAATTAGTTGGCTCAACAGTTTGTAAAATTTTCAATTCTCTGGAGGATTGGTTATTTTTAAGATTGGTTAATTGCTCGAGATCAAATAACCAATCAACTTGATTGATTTTCTGACCTTTGATTAATTTTTTCTTTTGCCATGTTAGTATTTCTGCGGTAGTTACACCGAGAATATTAGCGGCTTTTTGTAGATTTACCTGAGTCATAAGCAATAATTAGCAACTTATCTACGTTTTTATTATAAATCAAAGTAGCTAAACTTAATAAACAACAATAAAGGCTGAACAAGGTTCAGCCTCCAGTATAAATTTTAACTCTTTCCTACTTACGTCCCGGAACTGTATATTTAAAATTCATCGGGCCGGTATAACCAGAAATCTCCGCTAATTTCTCTAATCTTTGGGTTCCCGAATATTCTTGACCCTTAATAATCCAAGTGGGGAAACCTTTAATTCCGGCATCGCGACAAGCTTGGGGATTACCATTAACCCCTTGGGGATCGCATTCGATATAAACCCCTTCTTTTTTGAGGATTTCTCCCGCTTCCTTACCAAATAACTGTTTTTGATCGTAACAGTGGGGACACCAAAAAGCCCCGTATTCTTTCGCACCAATTGCTTTTAAATGTTGAGCCAGGGCAATTTCTGCCTCTCCCGAAACCGTGGTTACTTCCCAACCGTAGGGGGGTGTAGCCGCTGTCATTGGCCGGGTAATTTCTTCTTTTCCTCCTGTCACCGTCGGGGAATTTACTCCCGCATAAACCGCTAAAGTTCCCACCAAAGTAATCATCGCCACCACAACCATCGGCAGTATAATTTGTCCTAAACTTTCCCATTCGCGACCGACAATTGTGAGAATTAATAACGTTAAAGCGAACAAAGCCGAAGTGATGCAGTAGGGACACAATTCCTTTAATTCCGTGGCTAGAATATACATTAGATAACCACTAAATACCGCCATCGCCGTCGCCCCCGCTAACAGCAATAACCAAGTATTATTTTCTAAACTTTTGCGGAGATTTTTCTGAGTTTCCCCATTAATAAATAGAGGACTGAGGGCAAAAACCGCCATGGCAATATAGGCCAAAAAACCGAACAAACTCAAGGGCAGCCCGAAAACCGTAGCGTAGGGACTATTAAGAACACCAGTACAACCAGCCCCATCACTAGCCCCGGCGGTACAGGCTGCAGCCCCTCCCGTCAGTTTGGTAATGGTTAAATAGCCGGTCAGAATCGCCCCCACGATCGAAACGCCCCCAATTAGGGGACGGGAGTAGCGATGAATCCAAGGTACAGAACGACGACGCATAATATTATTTAGATTAAATTACAGCAGAATTCAGGAGTCAGGAGGTAAATCGAAATGTACTTTGTCGAAAGGAAAAATTCCCTAACCATATTGTGTTAATTAGGACGTTTTCAATTCCTAAAAACTTAGGATCGCACCACGGCTGATAACTATCCGCCATTCTAGCAAGGGGTTATGTGGACAGAGGCAAAGAAGGCAGAGAATTATTAATTTTTGCCTTTTGATCGTTGATCTGCCGGGCCGTTTCCACAAATTGCGACACCCGGATCGGATCCACTGGTTCAGTAATTTTGCCATGACGCTTGAGGGAACTAGCCACGATCACCCCATCGGCAGCCGGCAGCAACCGCCCAATATTGTCCAAATCAGCCCCGCTGCCGATAAAAACCGGTGTTCCCTTGGCCGCCGCCACTGCCAGTTCCAAATCCTCAAAACTAGGGGGGCTACCGGTGGACCAACCGGAGAGGATTACCCCGTCTGCTAGTCCCCGTTCGATCGTATCTTGCACTGCCGTAGTCAGATTAGGAGTTCCCAGGGGGCGGGCGTGTTTAACCAAAACATCCGCTAAAATTTTGACCTCAGACCCCAATTCGCGCCGATAACGCAGGAGTTCGTGGGCCTGACCCTCAATAATGCCCTGATCAGTGGCCATAACCCCCGTTAGCACATTAACCCGAATAAATTGGGCATTGACACAGGTAGCGATCGCTAAGGCACTATGGGCATCATTGCGGAGAACATTAAGACCAATCGGTAAGACCACCAGATTTTTAATGCGATCAACAATTAAAGTCATGGCACTAACCACGGCGGGATCCACCTGTTGCTTAGTAAAGGGGGCATCAAAAAAATTCTCGATAATCAAACCATCAACACCACCAGCAGCCAAAGCCGTCGCCTCCTGTTCAGCCCGCTCGATCACCGTCTTGAGACTACCACCCCAACGGGGGGAAGTGGGCAGGGGGGCGAGATGAACCACGCCAATAATCGGGTTTTTTGTCTTGAAAGTTGCAATTAAGTTCACAGCGTCTACTACTCTTAGCGTCCCCAACCATGCGCCGCTCACCCATTTTAACAGGGTGAAGGCCTAGCCACGGGCCCCCGGGGGGAAATTATTTTAACTGCTAATGATTTTATCAAGTCCGGAATCCGTTAAAATGTCTTAACATTAAATAAGTTTAAGATTTGGTTGATACTCGATCGCATGGGCAATAAGCCAACCATCGCCATCTCACACCTAGGCTGTGAGAAAAACCGGATCGACTCCGAGCATATGTTAGGACTGCTGGCCAAGGCCGGCTATCCCGTAGATAATGACGAGGAGTTGGCCGATTACGTTATCGTTAATACCTGTAGTTTCATTCAAGCAGCTAGAGAAGAATCCGTTCGCACCCTCGTGGAACTGGCGGAAGCTAATAAAAAAATTATTATCTCCGGCTGTATGGCCCAACATTTCCAAGATGAACTCCTGACGGAATTGCCGGAAGCCGTGGCCATTGTCGGCACGGGGGATTATCAGAAAATCGTCGAGATCGTCGAACGGGTAGAGACGGGAGAACGAGTCAAAGAAGTCAGCACCGATCCCACTTTTATCGCCGATGAAAATCTGCCCCGTTATCGCACCACCAGCGAGGGAGTCGCCTATCTGCGGGTGGCCGAAGGCTGCGATTATCGCTGTGCTTTCTGTATTATTCCCCACCTGCGCGGCGATCAGCGATCGAGATCGATCGAGTCGATTGTGGCCGAAGCGCGACAATTAGCCAGCCAAGGAGTCCAAGAATTAATTCTCATTTCGCAAATAACAACCAATTATGGGTTAGACTTATATGGCGAACCCAAATTAGCGGAACTCTTGCGAGCGCTGGCAGAAGTCGATATACCTTGGATTCGCGTTCACTACGCTTACCCGACCGGGTTAACGCCAAAGGTTATCGAAGCGATCCGAGAGAGCCCGAATGTTTTACCCTATCTAGACTTGCCGCTACAACATTCCCATCCCGACATCCTGCGGGGGATGAACCGTCCCTGGCAAGGACGAGTCAACGATGGCATTATCGAGCGGATCAAGCAAGCTATCCCGAACGCGGTTTTACGAACGACTTTTATCGTCGGTTTCCCCGGAGAAACCGAGGAACATTTCAGCCATCTGCTGGAATTTGTCAAGCGTCATGAGTTCGATCACGTCGGGGTGTTTACCTTCTCCGCCGAAGAAGGTACAGCCGCTTTTGGCCTGCCCAATCCAGTGCCACAGGCAATTATGGACGAACGCCGCGAAAGGTTGATGTTAACTCAGCAACCAATCTCGGAGCGCAAAAATCAAGCTTATATCGGTCACACTGTCGATGTTCTCATCGAACAGGAAAACCCAGAAACAGGAGAATTAATCGGGCGTTCCGCTCGTTTTTCCCCAGAAGTAGATGGCTTGGTTTATGTGACAGGGGAGGCGATTCTAGGTGCGATCGTACCGGTCCGAATCACTGCGGCCGATACCTACGATCTCTACGGCGAAATAGTCTAATTTTTCGATTTTTCTAATTTAATTCCCACAAAACAACCCTTATGACCACTGGTTTCAACAATTTAGGTTTATCCGATAGCCGTCTTCAACACCTAGAAACGCTTGGATTCACCACCCCCACGGAAATTCAAACCAAAGCCATCCCTCTCCTTCTAGAAGGGCATGACATGGTAGGAATGTCACAAACGGGAACCGGCAAAACCGCCGCCTATTCCCTGCCTTTACTGGAACGCATGGACACCAAAAATCCTAACGTTCAAGCTTTAATCCTCACCCCCACCCGGGAATTAGCCCAACAGGTGGCCAGCGCCATCAAAGATTTCTCTGATGATCGTCGTCTCTTTATCCTGACAGTCTGTGGTGGTCAATCCATGGAACGTCAGATCCGCAGTCTGGAAAAAGGTGTCCAGATTGTGGTCGGGACTCCCGGCCGGGTAATTGATCTGCTCGATCGCAAAAAACTCCATCTAGAATCCCTAAACTGGGTAGTCCTCGATGAAGCGGACGAAATGCTCAGTATGGGTTTTATCGATGATGTTAAGAAAATTCTGCAAGCATCCCCCTCCACCCGTCAAACCGCCTGTTTCTCGGCAACTATGCCCCGGGAAATCCGCGATTTAATCGCTAATTTCTTGAAATCTCCCGTTTCTGTGACGGTTTCTCAACCCCAGGCCGCTCCTGCTAAAATCGAACAGAAAATTTATCTGATCCCTCGCGGTTGGACGAAATTAAAAGTCCTGCAACCCCTGTTAGAGATCGAACCCCTAGAATCGGCGATTATTTTCGTCCGCACCAAGCAAACCGCGGCCGAATTAACCAGCAAACTGCAAGAAGCGGGACAAACGGTGGATGAATACCACGGTAACTTAAGCCAAGTGCAACGGGAACGACTGGTGCAACGTTTCCGCGAGGGCAAAATTAAATTAGTGGTAGCCACGGATATCGCGGCCCGCGGTCTAGATGTGGAAAATCTCAGCCACGTTATTAACTATGATCTGCCGGATAATGCCGAAACCTATATTCACCGCATTGGCCGCACCGGCCGCGCCGGTAAAACGGGAACTGCTATATCCTTAGTAGAACCGATCGATCGGCGTTTATTACGTCAGATTGAACAGCGTTTGCGTCAACGTCTGGAATCTAGTCCCATTCCTAGTCGCACCGAAGTAGAAGCAAAACGCCTGACTAAGCTGCAAAATCAGCTGAAAGAGGCTTTATCGGGGGAACGGATGGCTTCTTTCTTGCCTTTAGTGCGGGATTTAAGCGCAGAATACGATCCCCAAGCGATCGCGGCTGCTGCCCTGCAAATGATCTATGATCAAAATTGTCCCCAGTGGATGAAAACCGATTGGGAAGTTCCCGCACCGACGAGCAGTAAACCAGTGATTAATAAAACTCCCCGCAGTGGTGGTAGTAAGTACCCCTCTAAGTCGAATAACCGTCCTTCCCTGGACAAAAAAATCGTCTTTCAAGAACGTTAATTTTCACTTCTTGAATAGATAACTTTAAGAGTTGATAGACCGTTTTGGTTCTGTCAACTTTTTTTCTGTGTATAATTCATAAAAACTACACATCGAATTCCTCCTTTTTCCCCTTTTTTAAGGAAACGTCGAAGCTAGGGGGATCGATTCTCACCAGACATCGACCAGCTAATCTAGGCCTGAAGATAACTGCTATAATCTACTTATCAATAGTTAATAATTTCGATGAATCGATCGCAACTTATCCACAGGCAAAGCTGGTTAATTAAATATTTGCCGGGGTTAAGTGACCAAGATTGCCAAAAATTAAAGGATTGCGGTATCGACACCACCGCACAACTTTTGCAAAAAGTTCGTCCGCAATTGGGTAAGGAAAAATTAGCAGTAAGAATGCAAACTCAGGCTAAATATATTAACCTGAGTTCGGGTTAAGCAGATTGAGGTAAAACCCAGTCCATTTGGAGGGAGGGCTTCTTGGGTTGGTGACAGTAAGCAATTAAGCCACACAAGACGTTGACACAAAAATTGACCGGGCTTCGGTGACGAGAATGTTC
>NZ_JADBUB010000237.1:0-6362 GCF_020245865.1 Microcystis sp. M169S2 | reverse complement strand
GGTTGAGTCGATGGATACTTTCTCGGAACTTGCCTTTTCTTTGATCCGCCTCAAACCCCAGAAAAACCCTTATTTCTCCAAAGGGTTAACGGCTATGAGCCTTATAAAGCAAGCTTTTTAACTGTTCTGTCACCCCTTGAGAAAAAATATATAGGAGAGTGGCGATCACCGGAGCGGGGGGAACAATCCATAACGGGTTTTTACGGAAGCGGGCGAGGTAGGGTTTGGCATTCTCCAAGATTACCCCATTGTCGAGTGAACTACTCTTTAGGTTGCCCAAAAACCCCCCTCGGTGAGGATGTCAAGCGTCTATCCAGATGCTGCCGTCTTCGATGCGAAGGGGATAAACTGGTAAAGCTTGGGGTTGAGAAACTGCCGCCATCGCTTTGTTAACCACAGGGGGCCAGGTAATCCAGTCTTTGACAGCACCACTACAGAGATCAAAAGAACTACGATGCCAGGGACAAACGATCGCGCCGTCTTCGGTAATTTTGCCCTTCGTCATCGATAATTTTAAATGAGGACAACGATTACCGACGGCGTGGAATTGACCGTTATTGTTAATCAACAGAATGGAATTTTCCCCCACTTTTACCACTTGACGGGCGCCGGGAGCAAGGGAATCTACAGATAATACTTTTGTCCAACTCATATTTTTATTTAACTAAGGGAGAGATCGAGAATCGTTTCGGGGTAATTTTGGGCAATAATATCCTGTTTAGCCCATTGTTGGTAATCTTGCAACAATTGACTCATTAAACGCTGTTTAATCCGCAATAAAACCCCTTTTAAGAGACTATTGCCGGCGATTTCTAACAGCGGACGCGGGGTTAACCATAATGGTGGTGGTAAGGCGACTTTCACCTCAAGATTGGCTTTCCCCGCTAGATAGGTTTGATTATTTTTTTCCACAGGAGCGAGTTTGCCTTGAACATTGAGGCTAAAGCGATCGTTGATATAATCAATACCTTTGATCTGACAGTCTTCTGATTGCAAAAATATCGTCCCCTCAGAGGTAGCCCAGACATTAAGAATAACCGTGGGCTGAAAATAGTACATATTCAAGAAGTTTAGGGGACGCATTTTTAGGCGAAACCTATTCTCAGACAAGTGTTCTGTTAAGCTAGTCTCAACGATAGCCTGTACTAATCTTTGCGGTTGGCGCAGATAATGCTGAATCGGGATGGTTTGTTCAGCAACAACAATTTCTAGGGATTCGGCAGCGGTAAAAGTTACTTCCATACGTTGGTTATCTTAAATTTGTCTCCCTTCTTAATTTTACTTTACAAAACTTATACTTTTCGACGGTCCAGATGTAGAAATTTTATCGCTAAGAGGGGACACAAACCAGATTTTTGCCCAAAGTTAGGCCTTTTTCAGTGATCAGTGATCAGTGGGGGTTTTAAGTCAACAGTGGGGGGGAGCGGGTTTTTCAAGTTGGATTGGGAGTTAATCATGCTATTAAAAACCGATTCAGTATAACGGTTAAGATCAGAAGCGTGCAGGTATCCCTGCGATGCTGGAACCATCTGCTCCCGTCTTCTGCATCTTGATGTCAGACAGCATTGATCAGGCAAACTTTACGGGTTCAGTCTTCAACACATAGTCCAGTCTGTCAACATCAAAATAATCAGCACGAACCACTATTCCGTTGGCAATTCCTTCAATGGCATGGTAAAGGTCGGCTTTAATCTGTGGACTTGACTCATTGTGAATCATTTTATACAACTTACGAATTCGATCGTCACAAGCCGAGAATATCTCCTCTCTTGCTTCGGAATGCAAGGGATGAGAGTAATAGTACTCAAGGTCTTCAATGCTATCCAAGGCCATTGACAAACAGTAAGGAAAAGTCTCCAGATGATGATTGCCGATGATAATTTGCCCCTTAAATCTGCCGTCTAGTACCTTAAGGTTGTTGATTGATTCAGATGGGATCATCTGGCCAAATGTAATATTTTTAATAAGCATTTCAGAGTCATCTCTTCGCTTTGGTATTTGACGCAGGACTGATATGGCCTTTACTATTGCCGATTCAAGAGCTTTTGCATTGTTTCCCGTAACTACTCTACTATGGAAAAAGATATGATGAAAAACTTGTCGGCGGCTTAGACTTCTCGCTTCAGGACTGAAAAGTGCTTCAAGTGCCAGCTTCCAATCAGGGTCATGATTTGCGAATGAAGGAACCCATTTTAAGACTTTATACTGATCGTCTCGCTCAAGCTTCTGAAGGCAGGCAAAATTATCAAAAGCATCTTTTAGAGATGAGTAAACGCTAGCGCTGTCCAGCTGCTTACAATGTAGTGTATCACTAGATAGTGTTGCAAGATAAGGTTTTGCTTGATCTCCAAACTCCAGAAAGGCAAAGTCTTTGCCAGCAAGCCGGCGTCTCAGATTTGCATTAAGCAGGGACCCAACTAGAAGATTATAACTATCTATCGAGCACATGAATACTGCACCATCACTCCCGTATTGTTTGTGCTGCTCGGTAAGGACATATCGGTACTGGTGCATACTTAATGCCGATGAAAAAACAAATAGTCTCATGGTATTGGATGGCTGGATACGAGTATATCTAATTGCATTCTCAGGATTATTGGCTATCCAGAAACTCGACAGTGAGTCAATGCTTGTTGCATATATTCTAGTTGCATTAGCAAATAAGCCACTAGCTCTTAGTAAGAAGTTCTGGTCAAGTGATAAATCAACTGTGTAGTCGCTTCGGCTTAGATTCTCAAGCTCTTGATTTAGTGCCCGAACGACATTCTGCGCTATGCTTAGGCGAAAATGTTCTTGATCGTTTATATCCATTAATCGTTCATTGCTTGCTCTTATGATGCGATGGATTTCAAGCTTGGAAAAGGTGTTATTTGAGTCAGGCTTTGTTTTTTCGGTAAGTTTGCGATTAATTACTCCATTAAGTTGCTCCAATATCTCGTCGGTTGACGATTTGCTTTGCGAATTGTATCGGCATTCGAGTTTGTCACGCAGAAACCATGGTATCTTATCTCGATCATTCGAGTCTAGATTCTTGTCTACAAAACAAATCACAGGTATTCCCCAGGTATGAGCCAAAGTTAGCTCTTCTCTTACTTCCACAGACTTGAGAGTCTCTTGCGCGAAAACAACAACTACTAGGTCACTCTCTAGTAAGTGTTTCCGAATATTTTCGTGGATGCTACGATTCTCATGGCTAACTATCTCCCTATCAACAACTGGAATCACATCTAAAAGCCTTAGCCTCTCTTGAATCGCGGCTCTCACATTCAGCAAATCCCAACTATAAGATACAAAAACTTTTAATGTCATAATTATGAGCGGAGGAAATACGAGTGACAGAAATTATAGCTATTAAAGGTTAAGGCCATTGGTGTACCTGAACGCAATGTCTCCAAGATTAGCTGGAACATATCTTAATAGACTTGCTCCTCTAGGTTGTCGTTTCTACGAATCTTAGTGCGGACATTTTCATGGGCCAGCCTGATCCTCTATCTGATTCAGAACTATGCCTGTCTAACTACACATTGTGGGTCAACTTTCGGTATATCACCCCATTTAGGTGCGATTGCCAGAACTTTTCCCCATATCACCCCCAAAAGCGTGTTAGCCAGATTAGCATATTGCCAAAAACCTTGTTTAACTAAATTCCTGACAATTAGGCTCATTCTAGCGATAATTCCTCTGTCTGACCACACCCCTTGACAAAAATTTATAATTATTCGACCTTTAGCGATCGCTATCGGGAGATAGTTGTTTTTTAGGCGATCGGCTTGGCGAAAAGTTGTCAACCAGATGTAATTATTTTAGATATACGGATGCCTGTCTTAGATGGACACAGCGCCGCTATTCAGGTCAAACAATTCGACCCTTATGTCCGCATTATCGCCTATAGTTCCTTGCCAAAGCTTCCAATGGAAAAAAATAATCAAAGTACAGCTTTTGACCTATACTACCCTAAAGATATATCTTCCCAAGCTCTAATCAAAGCGATCGATGACTTGGGAAAATTAGCACAATCGGACAAACATCAATCCCGTCGAGTCGGATAGTTAACTAAGTTTTTCTTCAGGAAAAGTTGCTTGAAACTCATCGAGTAATTCATCCAACTCCTCAAGAGCTTGATTAACATCTAATCTCAGGCCGCCAATGTCGGGTTTATCGCGCAATTGCAGTAAATAATCGCGTTTATTAGCCATTTGTTTCACTTTATCGATCAAGCTGGTTTTATCCATAATTCACCCTCTGGTACTGACTGCGATTATATCTCAGTCAGCCCCTATCAGTGGCTCTCCTGCAAAAATCAAAAATCTTCTCTTGGGTGAGGAGACAGGAGGTTCCCAGGCTCTCTTGGGTTTGGTGGGTAAAATGTGTTCTAAGATATAGTCTGGCGAGCAAGTGGAATGAACCACAGAGACACAAAGGACACAAAGATCGCTCCTATGCAAGTTAAACTGATCACACAAAGAATAAGAGAGCCACTCCGACAGAGGAGGATAAAAAAGACAAGAGACAGCTAACTGATAACTGATAACTGATAACTGATAACTGATTTTCCTATGTTCCCTGTAGATTTTCACCGCACAGAAATAACTACCGTTGCCGATCCTATTTATCTAGAAATCTTTAAAAATCTCTATCAATTTATTGCCGAAGAAATGGGGATTACTCTGCAAAATACGGCAGCAAGTGTCAATATTAAAGAGCGCCTAGACTTCTCCTGTGCTATTTTTGATGAGGTGGGAAATTTAATCGCTAATGCTCCTCATATTCCCGTCCATTTAGGCTCTATGTCCGATAGCGTTAAAAGCTTAATTCAGGATAAAGGTGAGACGATTCGTCCGGGGAATGTTTATCTGGCTAATAATCCTTATAATGGCGGTACTCACCTGCCAGATGTCACAGTAATTAGTCCTATTTTTGATCGCCAAAATCAGGAAATATTATTTTATCTTGCCTCCCGGGGACATCAAGCTGATATCGGTGGCATTACCCCCGGTTCTATGCCTCCCCATTCTGTCCATATTAGCGAAGAAGGAATTTTATTCGATAATTTTTTGCTGGTAGCGGCGGGCAAATTTCGGGAGCAAGAATTAATTAATCACTTAACTAATAGTCCTTTTCCTGCACGCAATATCGCCCAAAATATTGCTGATTTTCAAGCGCAAATAGCCGCTAATGCCAAGGGGGAAAGAGAATTACATAATATGGTTGATCGCTACGGATTAGCTATGGTTAAAGCCTATCAACAGTTCGTTCAAGATAATGCCGAATTAGCGGTGAGAAAAGCTATATCTGTCTTGAAAGATGGCGAATTTACCTATTATCTAGATAACGGTGCTGTCATCAAGGTCAGAATTAGCATAGATATTGAAAATTGTCAAGCAACCATCGATTTTACTGGCACATCTAACCAGTTAAATAATAACTTTAATGCACCCCTAGCAGTGACAAGAGCGGCGGTTTTATACGTTTTTCGTACCCTTGTGGAGGAGGCAATTCCTTTAAATGCTGGCTGTTTCAAACCCCTCCATTTAATTATCCCATCTGGCTGTTTTCTTAATCCCGTTTATCCGGCGGCCGTAGTAGCAGGAAATGTAGAAACTTCTCAAGCAATAGTTAATACTTTATACGGTGCTTTAGGCATTCAAGCAGCCAGTCAAGGAACGATGAATAATTTCACTTTTGGCAATCAAGAATATCAATATTATGAGACTATTTGTGGCGGTTCTGGTGCGGGAGCAAATTTTGCGGGAACTGCTGCCGTACAAACCCAGATGACTAATTCCCGTCTCACCGATCCAGAAGTATTAGAAATGCGTTATCCTGTATTAGTGGAAAGTTTTAGCATTCGCCCCGATAGTGGCGGTAAGGGACAATATTCTGGAGGTGATGGTGTCATTAGAAGAATTAAATTTCAAGAGGCTATGACCGCCAATATTTTATCGGGTAATCGCCTGATTCCCCCCTTTGGACTGGCGGGAGGAAAAGCTGGTAAAATAGGACGTAATGCCGTGGAAAGAAACGATGGAACTATCGAAGAATTGCCCGGTACTGCGACTGTAGAAATGAACCTTGGTGATATTTTTATTATTGAAACCCCCGGCGGTGGTGGCTATGGAAATTGCTGAACGATAACTTTAATTTTAATTAAGTACCTAAGCAAAATTAAGTAAGTGGTTATAATTAAATTAAAGATGGATCCCCCCTTAATCCCCCCTTAATAAGCTATCCCTTATAGGGATCTTTCTTAACAATTTTTTCAGTAAGCACTCCAACCCTTATCCTGACTTGATTTCAGTTTTTTCTTTGTCAGTAAGGGTGTCAACAAGGAATATTACAGATTGTTAACTGAGTCTTGAAAG
>NZ_JADBUB010000236.1:0-35744 GCF_020245865.1 Microcystis sp. M169S2 | reverse complement strand
TAATTGAGGGAATGAATACCAAAATAAAGCTTATTAAAAGAATGAGTTATGGATTTACCAATTTTCAACATCTTCGACTTAAGCTGTTTGCTTGCTTTAATTCATAACAAAAATTAACACACGAAAACCAGAAGAGCCAGGATACTGCTCGTAAAATTCGTTTAGCTATTCTGAAACCAGCTAATTTGAAAGTGGGAGATTTTAGAGAACAATTAGAAAAGCGATTAAAACTTTATAAATTTGAAACTATTTTGCCACCAGAGAATCAAATAAATTTCTCTGTTGAAGGTGTAGGATTTGAAAAAAGAGCCAGACTGGAAGAAGCAGTTGATCAATTAATTCGAGGAGAAATTCCTGTAGATATTGCTTTAGTATTTCTTCCTCAAGAGGATCGCAATGCTGATAATACTGAAGAAGGAAGTTTATATTCGTGGATTAAAAAAAAGTTCTTGGATCGTGGAGTTATGACTCAAATGATTTATGAGAAAACTTTAAATAATAAGAGCAACTATAATAATATTCTCAATCAAGTTGTCCCAGGGATCCTAGCCAAATTAGGAAATTTACCCTATGTCCTTGCTGAACCTCTGGAAATTGCCGATTATTTTATTGGTTTAGATGTGGGAAGGATGCCTAAAAAAAATCTGCCGGGGAGTCTCAATGTTTGTGCAAGTGTGCGACTATATGGCAAACAGGGAGAATTTGTTCGCTGTCGGGTAGAAGATAGTTTAACCGAGGGAGAAGAAATTCCTCAACGGATTCTGGAAAATTTTTTACCGCAAGCTGAACTAAAAAATCAGACAGTTCTCATTTACAGAGATGGTAAATTTCAAGGAAAGGAGGTTGACAATTTACTGGCAAGAGCTAGAGCAATTAATGCTAAATTTATTCTCGTAGAATGTTATAAGACTGGCATTCCTAGACTTTATAATCTTCAGCAAAAACAGATAAATGCTCCCTCCAAAGGATTAGCTTTAGCTTTATCAAATCGGGAAGTTATCCTGATAACGTCCCAAGTTTCTGAAAAAATTGGTGTTCCTCGTCCCTTGCGATTAAAAGTTCATGAATTAGGAGAGCAAGTACATTTAAAACAGTTAGTTGACACTACGTTAAAATTAACTTTACTTCACTATGGTTCTCTCAAAGACCCCCGTTTACCTATCCCTTTGTATGGAGCGGACATTATTGCTTATCGACGCTTACAAGGAATTTATCCTAGTTTATTAGAAGATGATTGTCAATTCTGGCTTTAGAGAGGAAAATTATGTAAGTAGTTACTAGGAATTGCATAGCCGTTTTTTTTTGGGGAGCAAGCTTTAGATTTTTTTCTTGTTTCTTTGAGCGAAAAATGTCTATTATCAAAGGCGATATTATTCCGCCAATTTATGTTACCAGCGATCGGTCAAAATCATCCCCAATCTGGTAATTATGCGCCCTTAGATAGCCATCTCTGGGCTGATGCCACCTATCCCCTCGGGGCGCATTATCGGAGCGATAGTGTCACCTTTGCCGTCTATTCTAAAAATGCCAGTCAGATTCTTCTGGAAATCTACGATCGCCCGACGGGAGAAAACGCTAAGTATGATTACTGGTTGACAAAAAACCCAAATGATGATACGTGGCGGGCAAAAATCGCCAGTATTCCCCACGGCAGTTACTACGCTTTTCGCTGTTGGGGTCCCAATTGGCAATTTGATCAAAAATGGCAAAGAGGCCACAGTAACGCCGGTTTTCGGGCAGATGTGGACGATTTTGGCCATCGTTTTAACCCCAATAAAGTCCTCTTCGATCCCTACGCGCGAGAACTTTCCCACGACTTGGAAACCCCGGCCATGATCGCGGCCGGAGAAAATGCGGGAATGTATGCCACGGGAGGGGGGAACTACAAAGGAGTGATCCAGCGGCAATACGATACGGGTAAATGGTCGCCCAAAGGTATTGTGATCGCACCGGATGGAACTTCCACCGGGATTCGTCCCCGTCTGGGTGCCGAAAAAGCGATCATTTATGAGGCCCATGTGCGAGGTTTAAGCAATCACCTCTCAGCTAGTCGTTTAGAAGATATTCTCAAGGGAATTAGGGGTTTTGAGGAAGTGGCCAACGTTCCCGACCAGTACAGAGGAACTTATGCGGGGGCCGGCTATATGGCCAAATATCTGAAAGCGCTGGGATTTACCACGATCGAACTCTTACCAGTCCAGGAAACCGCTAACGATAATAACCCCGACGATCGCCCCGGCGGTAACTATTGGGGTTACATGACCTTTGGTTATTTCGCCCCCGATCGCCGTTATGCTTATGATCGCTCCCCCGGGGGACCGACCAGAGAATTTAAGGCCATGGTCAAAGCTTTCCACGACCAAGGCATGGAAGTTTATCTCGATGTGGTCTATAACCACACCGGAGAAGGGGGCAATTGGGGCAGCAACGATGTCACCGGATTTGTTAGTTTTGGTGGTTTTGATGTGGTGGAATACTATCAACTCACCGATGAACATTATCTAGTCGATGGGGCCACCGGCTGCGGAAATCAATTAAACTTTTCCCATAGTGTCACCTGTAATCTGGTTCTTGATTCCCTCACCTATTGGTTAGAAACCATGGGAGTTGATGGTTTTCGTTTTGATCTGGCCCCCGTCCTCGGCCGAACTCCTTCTAGTCATCAACGAGAAGATCGGGGCAAACAAAAACAATTCTTCCCTAAACATCCTTTGTTAGAAAAGATCGAGAAATTAGGCAAGAAATACGATGCCGAAATGATCGCCGAAGCTTGGGATATCTGGGGTTACGAAGTGGGTAATTTCCCGGCGGGTTGGGGCGAGTGGAATGGCCGTTATCGCGATGCAATTCGGCGTTTTTTAAAGGGAGATGGTAATACTTTTAAATTCATCGAACAGGTGAACGGAGATTATTGCAATTTTAACGACCAAGGCGGACCACAAAAATCGATCAGTTTTATTGTTGCCCACGATGGTTTTACCCTGATGGATTTGGTCAGTTATAACCACAAAAATAACCTTACTCCCTGGCCTTTTGGTCCTTCCGATGGCGGCAATACTAATAACGATTCGTGGGATTCTGGGGGTGATCAGGCCTTACGTCGCCAAAGATTACGCAACTTTTGGACGATTCAATTTTTATCTCGCGGTGTTCCCATGACTGTCTGGGGTGATGAATTTGGCCGCAGCCAAAATGGTAATAATAATCCCTACAATATTGATAGTGTGGCCACTTGGAATAATTATGATATGATTGCCACCCGTTCACCCCATCTACTGCCCACCGGTTATCGGGAAGCTTATCACAATAATTTTGGCACGGGAACTAATCAAGAAGAACGCAATCCTTTATTTATTTTTGCCGCTTATATTGCTCACTTAAGAAACAATCATATAGCACTAAAACAGCGCCGCTACGGTGATATGGTTCTCGATGCGGGTAATGATGTCACCTATTTATTTAAAAAACCCGATGGGGTTAGCGATTTAACTGCCGATGATCGCTGTATTTGGTTTTTAATTGATGGTAGTGCCGTCGGTGATCACGATTTTTTGGTGTTAATTAATATGTATCATCTGCCGGTGGATTTTCGTCTTCCCTCCCCATCCAATAATGATCGTTGGGTAAGAATTATTGACACGGCCGCTTGGGCGGAAACCGATTATAATTGTTGGTCTGTGGATCAAGGGACAGTAATTGCCGATAACTACAAAGTCAATGGTTTTTCGATCGTGGTTTGCGAGGAGATTAACTGAATTTTTGGCAATAGGGAAATATAAACCCCCGTTGCATCTTATGTTTTACAACCCGCACTTAGCCCAAAATTGCCGTTAAATGTCTAAAACTAAAAGTAGTGTTATTATCCTAACCATAATTTGTATTATCGCCACAGCGATGGGAGTTTATCTAATCGGTCGTATCGACTCCCAACAATTACAGATCTGGTTAAAACAAATGGGAATTATGGCCCCCATTTTGTATATTATTCTCTATACGATCGCGACAATTTTAATTCTACCTTCTACCCCCTTAAACCTCAGTGGTGGCGCGATCTTTGGGGTAGTTATGGGAACAGTTTGGACAACGATCGCCGCTTTGGTGGCCGCTATAGTTGCCTTTGCTTTTACTCGTACTATTGGCCGGGAATATACCGCCAAAAAATTTCAGGGAAAATGGCAAGCGATCGATGCAGAAATGCAGCAAGGCGGGCTATTTTATATGTTTGCTATCCGTCTATTACCGATTATTCCCTACGGTATCGTTAACTTTGTTGCGGGATTAACTTCTATCCGTTTTCGCGATTATTTCATCGGTACTTTATTAGGCACTGTCCCCGGAATTTTACCCTTTGTTATGATGGGTGCGGGTTTAAAATCTTTAGGAAAAGGCGATATATTGCCCCTGATGGTGGCTTTTACCCTTATTGCTCTGTTAGTAGGTGTGGGAACTTGGTATCGTCGTCGTCGGCAATTTCCCTTTCAGTGATCAACGATAAAATTAAGTTAGATTAGGAATATCCCGACTGAATCCTCATTGCTAAGGAGATAGCGTATCGATGCCTGCCGCAGATTATAAAGATTATTATGCCGTTCTGGGAGTAGGTAAAACTGCCAGCGCTGAAGAAATTAAAAAAGCTTTTCGCAAATTAGCCGTCAAATATCACCCCGATCGCAATCCTAACAATAAAAGCGCCGAAGAACGTTTTAAAGAAATTAGCGAAGCTTACGAAGTCCTCTCCGATAGCGAAAAACGCCAAAAATACGATCAATTTGGACAATATTGGCAACAGGCCGGGCGATCGAATTGGCCAGGTGGTAATGGGGGGGTTGACTTTGGTTCCGACGGTTTTGACTTTAGCCAGTACAGCACCTTTGATGATTTTATCAATGAACTGCTCGGTCGCATGGGGCGCTCCGGCGGTACTCGCCCCAGTTCCCATTCCTACGGGACTCCGGGGAGAGGATTTGGCGATTTTAGCAATTTTAACGACTTTGCCGGCGCTCGTACTCCACCGCAATCCGTCACTTCTGGTGTCTCCACCGCTAAACTACGTCTGAGTTTTGCGGAAGCTTTACGAGGAGTACAAAAACGGGTTAATTTAGCCGGAGAAATGATCGATATCAAAATCCCCCCAGGAACTAAAACCGGTAATCGTCTCCGGGTACGGGGTAAAGGACTAATCGATCCCTTGAGTAAACAACGGGGAGATCTATTTCTCGATGTGGAATTAGAACCCCATCCTTTCTTTGCTTTTGAAGGCGATAATTTGACCTGTGAAGTGCCGATTACCCCCGATGAGGCGGTTTTAGGCACAGCAATCGAAGTTCCTACCCCCGATGGCCTGGTGACGGTAAAAGTTCCCGCCGGTATTCGTTCCGGTCAATCCCTGCGCTTACGCGGCAAAGGTTGGATAGATAATAAAGGACAACGCGGCGATCAATTAGTCAAAATTGTTATCGATACTCCCAAAGAATTAACGGCGATCGAACGGGAATTATACGAGAAAATTAAATCTCAGCGTACCACCGATCCCCGTCGTCATCTCAGACAGGTGCAAATTTAAGTCCCTAGCTAGGGTTTGCCAAAACAGTTTTTCTTGGTGCTGTTTACTGTCTCTGGGGTTTATAAGTGGTTAGGTGTTAAAAATGGGTGCATCTCAATATTTCTGATTTTCTCTCACCTATAGGTGAGCAGCAGAAGTTGTTCAAAGAGGGCGAATGCAATTCGCCCCTACAATAATATTATTGCGCCAATGGTAGGGGCGCACTGCGTGCGCCCAAAATGTCATCTAGATATTTCGACCAAATTGAGATGCACCTGTTAAAAATCGTCAGTTCCCCCCCTTATCAAGGGGGGATTAAGGGGGGATCGGCACCCCCCTTATCAAGGGGGGATTAAGGGGGGATCGGCACCCCCCTTATCAAGGGGGGATTAAGGGGGGATCGATCTAGAATTTAACCTTAGTAGCCAACCAATTAGTAATTAATTTGGGGCTATTTTTCTTCACCCAATAGAGAGCATAAATTCTGAAGATAGGCTTAGAAAAACGAGCGATCGCTTTCATAATAAAATTTAAGTAACGACGATGAAACTTTTTATTAATTAAATTTAACGAACCCACATCGTAAAGACAGTCAATGATAATCCTAAAAGTCGTTTCCTCTCTTTGGAATAAACTATCTATTAACAATAGCACTTCCTGAATCCGTTGCTGTTTAAGCTGTTCCTCTTCGGAAACAGCCGAGAGAATCTGCTGCTGCTTAGATAATTTACTATCCGATGGGGTTAACATGATATGGTAAGGAAAAAATTAACTTGTTTTGATTTTATCCCTATTTGCCGATTTTGCAAGACCAACCCCCCCCATCTATCCCCATTTTTACGATAACACGGATCTTTCCTCTCCCATGCCGTCTTGACTGTGGTTGCTGTGATTGTGTCATGGACTGTGACTGATTATTGATAAAAGGTTGCTGAATACAATATAATCATAGTATTCATTCAATCATTTCAATCACAGTTTAGACTGATTGCTGTGATTGTGTCATGGACTGTGATTGATTAAGAAAAATAGGGCAGAATAAAATTATGAAAGCTAAAATGAGGACTAAATCATGAATGCTCCCTTAACCACAAGTTTACTTTAGCAGTACAGGAATTTACCACTGAAGCAATCTCTAAAATCCCTATATTGTGGCAAAAAATCAAAACCCAATAATATAATAAAGTTAACCCTCATCACCCCGATTTTATCTATGGAACCGATAACAGTGGCGACAATTGTTGCTTTGGTATTTCAGACTACTGTAGAAAAATTTACCGAAGCTGCTCTAGAAAAAATTAATACTTTGCGGCAAATCATCTGGAATAAACTTAAAGCTAATCCTAATGCTGAAAAAGCTTTACAAGCTGCTGAAAAAGGGTCAAAAACTGATCTAGAAAAAGTAGCAGATTATTTAAAGGTTGCCATGAATGATGAAGCAGATTTCGCCGAAAAAGTCAAGGGTTTAGCAACAGAAATTCAATCCTTGAAAATTCAGGATAATAGTAGTATGAATCAGGCTAATTCTGGAGGTCAAAATTTACAGAATCAGGGTCAGGTTAGTGAAGTTTATCAAGCAGAAAATATAAACATCAATAAAACCTGACTGCAGCCGCCTGTTAAGGAACAGGTTAAACAACATCCTCACAATTTATCTAATAGTAATATCCCTGAATTTGTTGGTAGGAATCAGGAATTAATTGACTTAAAAAAGCAATTACAACAATCCCAAAAGCTTGCTATATCTACCTTAACGGGAATGGGAGGCATAGGTAAAACCGAACTAGCCAGATGGTTTGGCTGGCAAGAATGGCGAGAAAAAGCCTATCCTGGGGGTATATGTTGGTTAAATGTGGCAGAAAGTGACGGCGGTTTTATCGGTACTTCTATTTTAGATTTTGCGCGGGTACATCTCAAATTAACTTTACCGGATGAGGGAGAATTAGACGTAAAAATTCGTTATTGTTGGCAAAACTGGTTAGCGGGAAATGTCCTAATTATTTTTGATGATGTGCGGGATTATCAGCAAATTAGGGATTATTTACCACCGCAAGAAGAGAAACGCTTTCATGTCTTAATTACCACTCGCAAAGAATATTTATCAGCGACAATTGCGACTTTTCGGGTAGAAGTATTAAAAGAAAAAGATGCACTTGATTTATTGCGTTCCTACCTTGCAGACAACAGAATTGACACACAAATCGAGGCAGCTAAATTATTATGTCAGGATTTAGGTTATTTACCCTTGGCGTTAGAATTGGTGGCAAGGTTACTGGTACGACGACAGGATTGGAAAATTAGCAAAATACGGCAGAAATTAGCCGAAAAAGGCTTAGATGAGCCAATCTTAGCCAAAAATCCCAAGTTTCATGGGGAAATGACTGCGGAAAGAGGGTTAAAAGCTGCCTTTAATCTCAGTTGGGAGGAGTTGCATAGCGAACCAGAAGCGCAAATTTTGGCACTTTATCTCAGTTTATTCGCTCTTGCGCCCTTTCCCAAGGAGATGATTCTGGATTTATTTCCCGATGAGGATGGGGATACAGTGGAGGAATGGTTAACCGATAGTTTAGTTCACCTGAGTTTAGTTCAGGATAATCGTGATGGTTGGTATGAAATTCATCCCCTGTTGCGTCGCTACTTTCGGGATAAGTTAGAAGCATCACCCCACGCAGAACCAGCAAAACGCCGTTATTGTGGGATTATGGCCAAAAAATCGGCAGAAATGCCATATAATCCCACTGTAGAAATCGTTGAAGAATTTAAACCTTTCCTTCTCCATCTACAAACATCTGTCGGGGAATATCCCCAATATATCGCTGATGAGGATTTAGCTTGGTCCTATACGGGTTTAGCTTGGTATTATGAAGGACAAGGATTGTATGCTATTGCTGAACCCTACTATCAAGCTTGTTTAACCGCAACTCGAACCCACTTAGGAGACAATCATCCCGATGTGGCAACTTCCCTCAACAATTTAGCAGGATTGTACGATTCCCAAGGCAGGTACACAGAAGCAGAACCTATATATCTAGAAGCATTAGATTTGAGAAAACGACTCTTAGGAGACAATCATCCCTCTGTGGCAACTTCCCTCAACAATTTAGCACTATTGTACTATTCCCAAGGCAGGTACACAGAAGCAGAACCTCTCTATCTAGAAGCATTAGATTTGAGAAAACGACTCTTAGGAGACAATCATCCCGATGTGGCAACTTCCCTCAACAATTTAGCATACTTGTACTATTCCCAAGGCAGGTACACAGAAGCAGAACCTCTCCTTCTAGAAGCATTAGATTTGTATAAACGACTCTTAGGAGACAATCATCCCTCTGTGGCACTTTCCCTCAACAATTTAGCATACTTGTACAATTCCCAAGGCAGGTACACAGAAGCGGAACCTCTCTATCTAGAAGCATTAGATTTGAGAAAACGACTTTTAGGAGACAATCATCCCTCTGTGGCAACTTCCCTCAACAATTTAGCAGGATTGTACCAATCCCAAGGCAGGTACACAGAAGCAGAACCTCTCTATCTAGAAGCTTTAGATTTGTATAAACGACTCTTAGGAGACAATCATCCCTCTGTGGCAACTTCCCTCAACAATTTAGCAGGATTGTACCAATCCCAAGGCAGGTACACAGAAGCAGAACCTCTCTATCTAGAAGCATTAGATTTGACAAAACGACTCTTAGGAGACAATCATCCCGATGTGGCACTTTCCCTCAACAATTTAGCAGGATTGTACGATTCCCAAGGCAGGTACACAGAAGCAGAACCTCTCTATCTAGAAGCATTAGATTTGACAAAACGACTCTTAGGAGACAATCATCCCGATGTGGCACTTTCCCTCAACAACTTAGCACTCTTGTACAAATCCCAAGGCAGGTACACAGAAGCAGAACCTCTCTATCTAGAAGCTTTAGATTTGTCTAAACAACTCTTAGGAGACAATCATCCCCATGTAGCAACTTCCCTCAACAATTTAGCAGCATTGTACTATTCCCAAGGCAGGTACACAGAAGCAGAACCTCTCTATCTAGAAGCGATTAATATTGCTACCCAAGCATTAGGGGAGAATCATCCCCATACCCAAACCTTTTATCGGAATTATCTGGAGATGTTATCCCAATTACCCGAAGCAGAATTAAGACAACGGTTTCCCGATGAGGTGGTGGAGATGTTGAAACCAAAACCCCCTCATCCCTGAAAACAGTCTTAACTGTGATTTATGGAATTATGGGATAGACTATAATTGATCATTGATAAAGACTTGCCAAATACAACACAATCATAGTATTCACTCAATCATTCAAATCACAGCTTAGACTTATTATAGGAATCTTCCAGACTCTGTGCGATAAGCTTAACCTACAACATAATCGATCTTTGTGTCCTTTGTGCCTTTGTGGTTCCTTCCATTCCCTCGCCAGCAGGACTGTATCTTAGAATACATTTTACCCACTAAATCCAAGAGAGCCTTGAATGAACCAATCATAGTTAAGAGCGTTGGAAAATAGGGTCTGTAGGCGCAAGGATTTTCCATTATGAATATAGTATCCTGTCAAGTCGCCTTTGTCAAGAGAAAATTTAACAACATCCAGACAAACGTTATTGTAGGGGTAATTCATGAATTACCCCTACACCTATTACCTAGTCCAGTAGTCCACCACCACCATTGACAGTGATTGGAATGATTGAATGATGGACTATAATTGAATTAATCACTGATTACTGATCACTGATAATAACCCTTGACCGCCAAAACGGACAACATCGGTACAAAATAACCCCGTTTCCTCCTGCACAGTTTCTATAGCTTTAACTGCGGCCTCCGGACTAAGATGAAAAGTATTTAAACTAATCCCCTTTACCTTCACCTCCCCGAAACTTCCCCCAGCGCTGGCAGTCATTTCGCAGAGTTTAATCACTTCCGTTAGGGGAGGGATGGGAATATCGGGTAAATCTTTGATATGAATTTGTCCGGCACGATGGACGAGAATTAACCCCGTCGGTTGACTGCCACGCATTAAAGGCAAGGTAGCAGTGGATCCAGGGTGTAATAGGGAGCCTTGACCCTCAATAAACAGAATATCGTTATTTTCTGCCGATTCTAACACCAAAGCCTCGATCGCACCAGCAGCATAATCGACGCGCACTGCATCCAAGGGTACACCCTTCCCCGCGATCATAATTCCCCCCTGTCCAGTGGCTAAAAATTGCGATTTTAGCCCTTTTTCTTGGGCAACTCGGTGTAATTCGATGCTAGTGGACATTTTGCCCACACTCATATCCGTCCCTACCGTTAGAATACGCTGACAGGTTAAATTTTTCGCCCGCGCTTGCCCAATTTTTAAGCCTTGGGGTTCCAGACGGATATCCCAAATCCATTGATCCGGTTTAAGCTGAGAAAAAAGGGGTTTTAGGGGTGTATGGAGTCCATTAACGAGAGATAAACCCGCATTTACCGCCTCTTTGATTTCTTCTAGCCAATGGGGTGGTAAAATGCCTCCTGAGGGTGCGATGCCAATTAACAGGGTATCGGGATGATAGGTTAGAGCTTCCCTAACACTAGCAACAATCGGCAAGGGGCGATCGATTCCGGCCACTTCTTTTAAGGAGCTGCCGGCGCTTTCTGCGTCAATAATCGCCACTACCTGCGCTTTTCCGTAACGCAGATAACTTAACCCAGTTTTGCCGCGAGTTCCTTTGATTCCTTCGTGGAGAAGAATCGCTACTTTCTTGTCAGGAGTCAAATAATTAGTCATCTTCTGTCCGTAAACTAACACCCAAACCGGGCAAATTATTTGTTTGTAAACGTCCCCTTTCCAAGCTTAAACCCGTAAAGGGATCATCGCGTAAATTTAAATGACTATCTAGGTCAAGATAGTTGACAAGCGGGCCAAGATGTGCTAGGGCAGTATTGGCTAAACTGCTATCAGAGTAACATCCGAACATAATTTGCAGTCGGCAAGCTTGGGCAATATGAATCATTCTCTGCACTTCCGCTAATCCACCGGCTTTCATTAGTTTAATATTAATGCCGTGGACTCGATCGGCCAGTTTCGGGATATCTTGACTAGAAAAACAGCTTTCATCGACGAAGATAGGTAGGGGCGATTTTTGGTATAAATCAATTAAATCTCGTTCTTGTCCCACGGATAGGGGTTGTTCCACATAAATAACGCCTTTTTCCTTTAACCATTGGCACATTTTCACCGCATCGCTAAATCTCCAACCACCATTAGCATCGACAGTTAGGGGCAAATGGGGGACAATTGCTTTAATAGCCAGAATTATAGCTCGATCGGCTTCTATACCGTCTGGTGAGCCTAATTTGACTTTTAATAAGCTAAAATCGCCGATTTCTAGCCAATCTAACACCCTCTTCCCCACATTTTCTGGAGAATTTAAACCGATAGTAACAGAAACCGGCGGAATTAAAGAGCGATCGAGTCCAAAAATTTGCCAAAGAGGTAAATTAGCTTTTTTGCCTAACCAGTCGTGCAGTGCCGTGTCAATAGCGGCACGAGTAGCCGAAGATATCTGATTTTGCCATAAAATTTTTTCAATTTCTTGGCGTTGACAGGGGTGAAAAGATTGTAAAAGAGGCGCGATCGAGTTTAATTCTTGCAGGATTTTATCGGGTTTTTTATCCTCGCTGGTAATATCAAAAGGGGATGCCTCTCCCCACCCTTCGATATTTTCCTGGCTAATTTTCAGCCAGATATTAGTATTTTCGCTGGTAGTGCCGCGACTAATCGTTAAAGGTACTCGTTTATGAATAGTAAAAGTTTGCCAGTTTAGCAGCATAATTCACCTGGGGATGATCGGGGAATAGGAACAGAAAAATTATCTACACTTACCCAAATCCTTACTTCTGTCCACTCTCCCCGCAATCATACAACCTCCGGCGGTGTTTTTCGTCAAAGACAAAATATGATAGGCTAACCGAAGGGATAGGCAAGACGGCTGCGGGTTAGGAAATGGGATGAAAGAGGAGTGAGTTAACCAAAATCAATGATTAAGAAAAAGATTTCTTACTGGGTAAATGGAGGTATTGCCCTCATTGATCGCTATCTGATCAGCCAACTACTACCCCCATTTTTATTTAGTGTTGGTTTATTCGCCTCTTTGGGAGTAGCGATCAGCAATCTTTCCGATTTGGCTAATCAGGTAGTTGATGCTAATCTACCCCTTGCCTCGGCCCTAGAAA
Source organism: Microcystis sp. M169S2 (assembly GCF_020245865.1). Taxonomy (NCBI): domain Bacteria; kingdom Bacillati; phylum Cyanobacteriota; class Cyanophyceae; order Chroococcales; family Microcystaceae; genus Microcystis; species Microcystis sp. M169S2. The sequence goes on along the minus strand of NZ_JADBUB010000236.1, from coordinate 22,989 downwards.
TTCTCCTGTTAAAAGTACCAGAATTTGTCACTTATTCCCTGCCGGTTTCTCTTTTGCTGGCCACTTTAATCACCTACGGTCGTTTAAGTAGTGATAGCGAAACCGTTGCCCTGCAAAGCTGTGGAGTCACTCTTTACCGTCTTTTTATACCCACTTTTTGCCTGAGTTTAATAGTTACAGTAGTGACATTTTTATTAAACGAATATGTGGTTCCTAATGCTAATTATCGAGCTACAGAAATTTTAGTGCAGAAAATTAATAAAGAAGCAAATTTTTGGAAAAACAAAGACTTTTATTATCCAGATTATGAAATAAAAACCCTAGAAAACGGTACGATTAATCGCAATTTAAGAAGTTTATTTTATGCCGAACAATTTGACGGGGAAAAGATGAAAACCGTCACCGTTATCCGTTGGCTAAAACAAGAATTAAATCAAATTATTATCGCCGATTCGGCCCGTTGGAATGCCGTCGATAACGTCTGGGACTTTTTTAACGGCATTATCTATGAATTAACCCCCCCTAATGCCTCCTATAGCCAAGTTATCCCCTTTAAAACCGAAAAAATCGCTTTGTCTCGCTCTGCTTTCGATTTTGCTCGTCAAAGCCGCGATCCCTACGAGATGAACATACCACAGGCGATCGAATATGTGCAACTGCTCAAACTCAGTGGCGATGATAAGAGAGTCAGATTTTTTCAAGTGCGAATCCAGCAAAAAATCGCCTTTCCCTTTGTCTGTATCGTCTTTGCTACCATAGGTTGTGCCTTGGGTTCTCTACCGCAAAGAATTAGTCGGGGAACCAGTTTTGGTCTCAGTGTCGCCATTGTTTTCCTCTATTATCTTTTAAACTTCCTTGTCGGCAGCTTGGGACTAACCGCCACCCTCTCCCCCTTCCTGGCCGCCTGGCTGCCTAACTTTTTCGGTTTTGGGTTAGGTCTGTGGTTATTATGGCGACTTAACGGTTAGACTTTTTTGAAAATTTTCGTCAAGATAGGAGACGTAGAGTTATCGCAGGCCTCTTAGTCTATGTTTCCCTTCTTCTTCAACACTTGTGGCAGCACTTCCCGCCAAGAATATCAAGAGCTTAAATTAAAGTTATCATGATACTAAATCCGTTGAGTATAGGCTACATATCAGGAGAGGCACGAGAGGCAAGCTTTTCTTCCCTAGCTGTTGAGAGAGTCAGCTTTGAGTAGCTCGCTTTCTACTGCTATTGTCAACTGTTTCCTCAGTCCTCCAGTAATCTTTAACATTTCCTCAAGACTTAGAAAGTCAACTAGATACTATGTACTGTGACGAGAAAAGCCTTCCTTAGTCAATCGTTGCAAAAATTGCAGGAAGTTATCTCGAATTTTATCTGTAGCCTGGAGGGTAAGATGGTTCTCATCGGAATATAGCCTTTGATTATCCTGTACAGCATGACAATACTTCTCACTCTCAGGACATAGTAAGGCAAAGGGATCGAAAGCGACTAAATTGGGAATGCTCTCAATTTCCCGACGTAGAATGATTGTAAATTTCTCATTCTTTTTCGTTAGTTCTTCCCGCTCTATCTTGACGAAACACTTATCCGATGGCTTTCTCCTGAACCATTCTTGAGTACACAAGTCTAAAGGATATAAATCAGGAATCTCAGGAGTTGGGAACATAACAACTATTTTTGTATTCTGATTGTCTTGAGCAAACTTCTTAAGCTCCTTCAGCCATCTTACTAGAGCATCTTGAGGGTTTTCTGTTACTCCCGATTCAAGATAATAATTGATTCTCTCGTATCTCCTTGTGCCAATACGCGGCTGTCCAAAGTAATAAGCGAGGTAGGAAGATAGAATTATGATATTGTTTTCTTGATAATCTAAACGATTAATTTGATTATATACTCTTTTGTTTAGGGTTTTATTATTGTTCTGATTTTTGGCTAAGGTCATTCCTCCTACGGAACTGGAATAGTCCATAGTTGGGAATATGGTGGCGTTAATTGCTACTACTTTGCTATTCATTCTAAGCTCCTCAGCCACCTGTTCTACCATTGCTTTATAATGATTGGCGTGACTATCACCAATAAGAATTATATTACCTTGCTTTTTATCCTGTACTATTACAGATTTTTTCTCGGAGATATTATCTGGCTTTTGCTGATTCTTGCTGCCTGTATATAAAGCTCTTGCGGGGGAGGATAGAAGTCCGATTAATAGGACAGTTGCCATCCCATAAGCAGTTATACCATATACTATAGATTTCCCTTGAGAGTTAGACCATTGCTTATGTCTGAAGGGTTTTTCAACCCAATAGTAAGAAGCAAGAGAAGCTAATACTATGCACAGTAATTGTATAGGGAATGTCCATAAATTGATCCCCACGGTCAATTTACTTAAAACAATTACTGCCCAATGCCAGAGATACAAAGAGTAGGAAATTAAACCAATAAAAACAACCTGGGGCTGAGTGAGTAGGTTGAATATCTTGGTTTGAGGACGTAGGGAAGTAATGGCTATTGCTGTTAATAATACACAGGCGATTGTTACGAGGACAATAAATTGACTCGGTACAAACATAATCGCTAGTAGGCATAATATAGCTATACCAGCTGGCAACTTTTTCAGATAATCGTGAAGGAAACTTTTACGATTGTATAGGAAAAGGAAAAGGAGACTCCCTGCTCCCATCTCCCAAAAACGAGAAGTCATCAGGAAGTATGCCCCTGGTTGATAGGCTGCGTTAAAGTGAATGAAAGAGACTAGGGAAGCAGTAGAAAGCACGCACATCAACCAAAAAAGATTTTTCGCCCCTTTGATGGTTTGCTGAGTAAAGCCTGTTAACCAAACTAAAAAGGGAAATAATAGATAAAACTGCTCCTCAACGCCTAAAGACCAAGTGTGAGTAAAAATGTTCCTCTCTGCCCACACCCCAAAATAGTCGGTGGCTTGCTTAAGCAGATAAAGATTTGAGACTCCGAAAAGAGACGCGATTCCCGTTCTGAGAGAGGCTATAGGATAAACTTCAAATAGGCAAATGATAATGCTGCTAATAATTACGCACAGCACTAGAGCGGGCATCAGACGCTTTACTCTTCTTCCATAGAATCCCCCAATAAATTCCTTAAAGTTTTTCTGCGTTCGCTTCGCTAGAGATGCAGTGATTACATAACCAGAAATAACAAAAAAAATATCTACACCTAGATAACCACTGGGCAATAAATCTTTGTTGAAATGGTTAATAATTACGGCTAGGACAGCTATAGCTCTGAGTCCGTCAATCTCAGGTCGATAGCTACTCACAGATTTACTTATATCCATAGGAGAGAAGTTGAGTAGTTAGTTGATATTTTTTATATTTTTTCATATTTGCAACACACTTTAACATATCCACCCTTCTTTGACAAGTAATTCCCCTAGCCTAGGGTAGTTCGCATTTTTTGGCTTGTGGTCAACTCTTGATACCCAATACTGCTCTACTATACAAACGCTGAAATTCTCTTTCGTAATGCCTTACTAGCAAGGGATTAGCGATCGCCAATGGGTTTTGCTGGCGGCGTGGTTTCCCCTGGAAAAAGAACGATACCGCACCGCAGAGCGACAAGAAAAAGGTAAATAGGCTGAATAAACGTGGTGAGGAGCGAAATAAAGCCATAACTAAATCAATACTGCTCTTGACAGAATGTCTATCCAGTGTAGATAATGGTAGTTTGTGTGAACTTTAGCTAGATTCAATAAACCCTTGGCTAACGTTATAGTGATTGGTGCCCAATGGGGCGACGAAGGAAAAGGAAAAATCACGGATCTGCTGAGTCGATCGGCGGATGTGGTGGTGCGTTCTCAAGGTGGCGTAAATGCGGGTCATACCGTCGTCGTCGATGATCAAACGTTCAAACTCCATCTAATTCCCTCCGGGATTCTCTACCCGGATACGGAATGTATAATCGGCTCAGGCACAGTCATAGATCCCTCGGTGTTACTCAAAGAGATGGCGCAATTACACGCCCTCAATGTTACCACCGACAATCTCTATATCTCGCAAACGGCTCATGTCACTATGCCCTATCATCGGCTGCTCGATCAAGCATCCGAGGAAAAACGGGGTAAGTATAAAATCGGCACCACGGGACGGGGTATCGGCCCCACCTATGCCGACAAATCCGAGCGCATCGGTATTCGAGTCATCGACTTGATCAATACCGAGAATCTGCGGCAAAAACTAGAATGGACGATCAATTATAAAAACGTCATTTTAGAAAAGTTATATAACTTACCGCCTTTAGATCCGAAGACGGTGATCGAGGAATATCTAGAATATGCCGAGAAATTGCGTCCCCATGTGGTCGATAGTTCCTTAAAAATCTACGAAGCAATCCGCAAGCGTAAGAATATTCTTTTTGAAGGGGCCCAAGGCACCCTACTCGACCTCGATCACGGAACCTATCCCTACGTTACCTCCTCCAATCCGATCGCTGGGGGTGCTTGTGTAGGTTCTGGTATCGGTCCGACGGTAATCGATCGAGTGATCGGTGTGGCCAAAGCTTACACCACTAGGGTAGGTGAAGGTCCATTTCCGACGGAATTAGAGGGGGAGATCGAGCAGTTATTATGCGATCGTGGGGCGGAATTCGGGACTACCACCGGCCGTCGTCGTCGCTGCGGTTGGTTTGATGCGGTGATCGGTCGTTACGCGGTGCGAATCAATGGTTTAGACTGTCTAGCGATCACCAAATTAGATGTTCTCGATACCCTAGAGGAAATCAAAGTCTGTGTGGCCTACCAATTGGACGGCAAAACCTGTCGCCATTTGCCCAGCAGTGCGGTGGAATTCGCCCGTTGTCAACCGATTTACCGAACGATGCCGGGGTGGCAACAACCCACCAGCGATTGTCGCAGTCTGGAAGACCTGCCCAAACAGGCCCTCGATTATCTAAAATTCCTGGGGGCGATCATGGAAGTACCGATCGCTATTATCTCCCTAGGAGCTAGTCGCGACCAAACTATTATCGTTGAAGACCCCATTCATGGGCCAAAACGCGCTCTTTTGGACGAAAATGGCTCACCTTGGGATAATCACGAATTTTAAATCATTGCGAAAGAGGATTAGTCAACTATGCAAGTTAGCGTTGAATGTCAAAAAAGACCCGAAAATATTAACCCCAGGGCCCTACGTCGTCAGGGTTTAATCCCGGCGGTTCTCTATGGCCACAACGGCACGGAATCGGTTTCTCTGGTGGTGGGAGAAAAAGCGGCCTTAACCCTGCTTAAAAAGGCCTCGGTGAATAATACCCTGGTGGATGTGAATGTTCCCGAAATGCCCTGGACGGGAAAGGCTTTGATCCAAGAGGTACAATCTCATCCCTGGAAAAGAAATCTCTATCACCTCAGTTTCTTCTCGGTATCTGCCCACGGTAAGCTCGATATCGTCGTTCCCATTAAAGCCATTGGAGAAGCGATCGGAACCAAACAGGGCGGTTTAATCGAACAGTTCGTTAACGAAGTTAATGTCTCCTGTATTGCCGATAATATACCAGAAGTGATCGAATTTGATGTGTCGGGCATCGGTGTGGGGCAATCCCTGCTCGTGGGTGATCTAAAAATGCCGGAAGGGGTGACTTTAAAAGATGATCCCCATACCACCGTTTTTGCCATTGTTGCCGCTAAACGGTAAATTCAGTGATCGGTGGTCGGGTGATAGGGTTTTGGGGTGTTGGGGTTTTAGGGTTTTAGTTGAAATTCCCCCACTTCCCCAACCCCCACTCTGCCATAACTACTACTGCATACTTTGTGCTTTTTGTCAAAAAAACTTTTTCTTTGCAATAAAACTACACAAAAAAAAGATCATCATTGTGGGTGAAATTGACCAATTTAACCGTCTCAATTGGGATCACCCTGTAGATTTAGCAAGGGTTTCAACCATTGCTGTCCAAAAAAGCACAGAATAACCCACTCTGAAATTCTATCAAATCGCTGTAACCATTGCAATATCGTTGTTAAATAAAAATCTTTCTCAATTAATTCTTAAGAATTTATAAACATTGCGAAATATTAATTTAAATATTTTCAAGTTTTTGGAGTCAATAGATAATTTTTGTTTATCTTTGGCGCACATTGGGTTAGAAGTCAGTCATCAGTTATCAGTTATCAGTTATCAGTGTCAGCTTTTTTCTCCTCTCTCCCCTGCTCCCATCTACTGGGGAGTTAGATCACAAAAACGCTTAAATAAGTCCTCGCGGGCGGATTCGATTGATAATAATTCTTCCAGATAGTTTTTAGCAAATTGGTCATGAGGTTTCATCGATCGAGGCCAAGAAAAAAATGGTAAGATTAGTTAAAGAAAATGATACAAACATACGTTGATTAGACAAAAAAAGCTATAAGTAAAAGAAAAGTTTATCTTCCTCAGCCCCATGACCAGAAAAGAACAACCCTACTCGTGGTTCTCAAGAAAACCCTTGACCTGGCAACAATCGCGGGCTATGTGGCGCGATTTATGGTTAGAAGCATCCCTTGATTTTCCCTATCTAGCTTTGATTGTTAGTTCTTGTGCCATCGCTACTTTTGGCTTAGTTGCCAATAGTGCAGCCGTGATTATTGGGGCGATGATTATTGCCCCTTTGATGTTGCCGATTCGTAGTCTAGCTTTTGGTGGTTTAATTGGCAGTTGGCGATTAATTCGTAAATCAGCCCTGGCGATTTTAGTCGGTACGATTATCGCTTTAGCGATAGCTTGGTTCCTAGGATTATTGATCGGAATTTCTGAATTTGGTAGTGAAATTCAAGCTCGTTCTCAACCGAATCTTTTAGATTTAGGAGTAGCAATTACGGCGGGGGCAATCAGTGGTTATGCCAAAATAGAACCGAAAATTTCAGGTACTTTAGCGGGAACAGCGATTGCCGTGGCTTTAATGCCACCAGTTTGCACGATTGGTTTAGGATTATCCCAAGGCAATTGGATCCTAAGTTTGGGAGCAACTCTGTTATATATTACCAATTTATTAGGCATTGCTCTCTCCTGTTTGTTGGTCTTTTTGCTGGCAGGTTATTCTAATTTTCATCGGGCGCGTAACGCTCTAATTTTGACTTCTATCCTGACAGCAGTTTTGCTAATTCCCTTAGGAATAAGTTTTGCAACTCTGGCTAATCAAGCTCGCTTAGAAAGGCTGATCAAAAAAGCTTTATTACAACGAACAGTTACTTTTCAACGGGCAGAATTATTGGAATCTTCGATTAATTGGCTCAAGCAACCTCCCCGGGTGAGATTAGTAGTGAGAACCTCCGAAAGCATTACTCCCAGACAGGTGGAATTGTTGGAGGAATTTATTGCTAGGGAAATGGGGCGACCTTTTCAGTTAAATGTCTTGGTTTCTAAGGTTAATGAAGTCACTTCCCCAGAATAAAGTCGAGAAAATTAGCTCAAGTAATGACAAACAAGAATTAATTCGCTATCTTAATGTTGGATATTTAATCTATAGGTAGGGTTCAGGTGAGTGGCGGTAATCGACCAGAAAGCACGGCTTATGTGCGGATAATTAAGCAATCTTGGCAAACGGGGAAATTAGAGGGGGAAGTGCGGACGGAACAATATCAATGGCGTTTTCAGTGGCATTTTCTTCAAGGCAAGTTATCAGTACAACCTTCCCTAGGTAGGGCTTTGATTTTTGAACCCTTGAATCGGTTTTTAGAACGCTACGATTATCAATTAGAACCGGGAGGAGATTATGAATTTACGGTGCGATCAAAATTGTAAAGATGGGGGATTAAATCACAGGTTTTCTCCTAAAGAGGAAGTTTAACCTAATTTGGCCTCATCTCCCGATGACCGATTCCCTAAAAGGAAAACTTTGTACCTCATCATTAAGATAACCGGCTATTGATCAAGAGAAATTGACGTTTTATGGACAACCCGGCCGAGATTCTGGGTTTTTACAGGAAGTTTTTTGATTTAAATCCTACTGGTTAGGCTAAAATTCAGCCATACTAAAGCGTTATATTAACGATAAGAATTTTTAGGAATAAGGGAAATGACGCAAGAACAGAAGGTTTCAGTGGGTATTGTCGGCGCTTCCGGATATGGTGGCGTACAGTTGGTACGTTTGCTCAAAGAACATCCCTTAGTAGAATTAGCCTATCTGGGGGGCGATAGTAGCGCCGGCAAACCCTACAGTGATTTATATCCCCATCTCGGTCATAGCATTAATCTTAATGTGGAGGCGATCGATTTGGAGATAATTGCCTCCCGTTGTCAAGTGGTTTTCTTGGGTTTACCCAATGGTTTAGCCTGTGATTTAGCCCCTCCTTTGATCGCTAAAGGATGTAAAGTTTTGGATCTGTCGGCAGATTATCGTTTTACTAGCCTAGAAACCTATAGTAAATGGTATGGTAGGGAACGTCAGGATCAAGCGATCGCATCTACGGCTGTGTACGGTTTACCAGAACTGTATCGGGAAGATATTAAAAATGCCTCTTTGATCGGTTGCCCTGGATGTTATCCTACTGCTAGTTTAATGGCGATTTCTCCCCTGTTAAGACAGGGTTTAATTCTCCCGGAAACGACGATTATTGATGCCAAATCGGGAACTTCGGGAGGAGGAAGACAAGCTAAGATTAATATGTTATTGGCAGAAGCAGATAGTTCGATCGGGGCCTATAATGTAGCGGGAAAACACCGTCATACTCCCGAAATTGAGCAGATTTGCAGCGATTTAGCCGGTCATGAGGTGCGCGTCCAGTTCACTCCCCATTTAATGCCCATGGTTCGGGGTATCCTGTCCACAGTCTATGCAACTTTGCGGGATCCCAATCTGGTGCGGGATGATTTGATCACTATCTACAATGCTTTTTATCGCACTTCTCCCTTTGTCAAAATCCTACCCGGGGGAGTCTATCCACAAACTAAATGGGCTTGTGGTACTAATTTATGTTATCTCGGTATTGAAGTGGATCCGAGAACCGATCGAGTGATAGTGATGTCAGCGATTGATAATTTAGTTAAGGGACAATCGGGACAAGCGGTACAATGTCTCAATCTCATGATGGGTTGGGAAGAATCCCTTGGTTTACCGCAAATGTGTTTTTATCCTTAAAAATTCGGCTTGGGCGCAAGCTTTGCGCCCCTACATTGCAGCCAGTATGATTGGTGAGGACCCATAGTGTACGCCCTCCCTTCGATCAGATTCGCTCATCACCATAACCTCTTAGCCAATCAATTCTAGAAACCTTGACTTATTCGACTGGGATCACCTAGAAAGGATCTTTCAGGAATCGATCCTTTAGTCGCTTCCGGGAGAATTTGCCAGTGTTGATCTAAATCTTGTAACACCCGATCCTGCTGATTTCTGAATCCCTCGATATTGCTACTACCAGCATTCATAATTACAAACCAAACTTTACCCCTTTCTTGGGTGGGAATTTCTCCAGCTAAGGCGCTAACTTGGGCTAAAGTTCCAGTTTTAATCATCACTCCTTTAGGAATGGCCCGCCACTGCATAGTTCCTTTGGTATCGCGTCCCCCCACCGGAAATAAATCGGCGACTTTGATCGGTTGATTGGCTAACTTGCGATCCAATGCTTTCAGAATCTCAATAACTGCCCGGGGAGACAAGCGATTTTCTACCCCCAATCCCGAACCATTAATTAATTGAATTTCTTCCGCTCCTACCCCGGTAATTTTAGTATTAATTGCGTCCACTGCCGCGGGGCCACCGAGCAGTTCCGCTAACATTTCTGACATGACGTTATTACTATAAATATTCATTTGACGCAACAGTTCCGTTAAAGTTAAGGACTGATGACGCAATAATAATCGGGCATTTTCGGGGCGAATTTGACTGGCTCGAACCATGCCCAAAATCTTCACCTGTGGGGCTTGTGTGCCGCCAGGAAGACTCTGAAAAGCTTTTTGGTTTTCTTTTGACCATTTCGATTGATCAAGCCCAATTTTTAGCAATTCTCCCGCTTTGAGGGGATCGGTTTGAAAATTCATGGCGAATTGACCCGTAATGATCAGATCGCCTTTGACCTGACGGATGCCTAATTGATCGAGGCCATTGCCCACTGCGATCGCTTCTTCCCAGACAAAAAGCGGATCCCCTTCCCCTTCAATAATTAAATCTCCCTCTAACACCCCGTTTTTTACCTCTCCCGTGCTGTAAAAACGAGTAGCAAAACGATGATCGAGAGACCAAGTTTCCACCGCGGCGAGAGTAGTGGCGATTTTAGTTAAAGAAGCCCCCGAAGCGGGCAGATTACCCTGATGATCGGCTAAATCAGCCCATTCCGTCTCAATTAAGACCCGTTGTTGACGAGAGTTTAAACCTTTTTTAGTCAAGTCTTGCAGATAATCGGCCACGATCGCCGCCACCCGGGGATCGGGAGCGGTGGGAAGGTCAAAAATAGGCTGATTTTGCCAAGAAATTAGGGGAATATTGGCGATCGGTTGGGATTGTCCCCCCAGCCAACCGAAGAGAAAGCCGAAAACTGCCAAATTAAAAACTGAGAACATCTTTTCCTTAATCGCAATGATGCCTTATTGTATAGAGATGATTGGTAATTTTTAACAATTGCTCGATCAGAAAACACTAATCCTCGATCGGCCAGCTTTTCTCAAGAGCTGCCGCTCAACTTATTAAAGATTTCTATCCCACTGACTCAATGGCAGAAACGGCATTAAATCGGGCAAGAATCGCGGTAGATGCGATGGGAGGTGACCACGCTCCCAACGAGATCATCGCGGGATCGATGCGAGCTTCCGAAGAATTAGATGTAGAAGTATTATTAGTCGGCGATTCTGAACGGATTGAGGCTTATTTCCAGCATCATCCCCGTCCCAAGAATCTCACGATCGTCCACGCAGAGGAAGTGGTGGCCATGGACGAAGAGCCGATCACCGCTATCCGTCGCAAACCAGCGGCCTCGATTAATGTGGCCATGGATTTAGTCAAACAAAATCGCGCCGATGCAGTGGTGGCCGCCGGTCACTCCGGGGCAGCCATGGCGGCGGCGTTACTGCGTTTGGGTCGTTTAAAAGGAATCGATCGCCCAGCGATCGGTGCGGTGCTGCCGACGATGTTGGCGGGTAAATCAGTTATTATCCTCGATGTCGGGGCGAATGTGGACTGTAAACCCAAATATTTAGAGCAGTTTGCTCTAATGGGAACAATTTACAGTAAATACGTTATGGGGGTTGAAGATCCGAAAGTCGGTTTACTCAATATCGGTGAAGAACCCAGCAAAGGTAACGATCTCGCCCTAAAAACCTACGAATTATTAGAAAATAACCAGCAAATTCCCTTTATCGGCAATGCTGAGGGCCGGGATGTGCTATCGGGACAATTTGATGTGATCGTCTGCGATGGTTTTGTCGGTAATGTCCTGTTAAAATTTGCCGAAGCGGTGGGAGGAGTTATCCTACAAATTCTCAAAGAGGAATTACCTAGGGGGATACAGGGTAAAGTGGGGACGGCTTTAATTAAACCCAATCTTAAACAGATTAAACAACGCATGGATCACGCCGAACACGGCGGTGCGCTGTTATTTGGAGTCGATGGGGTCTGTGTGATCAGTCACGGCAGTTCCCAAGCGCCTTCAATTTTTAACGCCATCCGACAGGCGAAAAATGCCGTCGATAATCGCGTTTCTGAGCGCATTCAAGCCTACAATGACCACCATCATCAATTAAAAAAGTTGTCGGTGAACGGTGAAGATTAAGCTGTCAACTGATCACTGATAACTGAAAAAGGGGGGATATTTTGAACGGATTCGGGGCAGCTGTCGTCATTACCGGTTGTGGATCGGCCACACCAGCGCAATTTCTTAGTAATGAAGAACTCAGCCAAATTGTCGAGACTTCCGATGAGTGGATTAAAAGTCGTACTGGCATCGGTAAACGTCATTTAGCGGATCAATCGGTGTCTTTAAGCCAATTAGCAGCCCAAGCGGCGATTAAGGCTCTGGAAATGGCTCAGGTGTCGCCTAGGGACATCGATTTGATTCTTTTGGCTACTTCTACCCCCGATGATCTGTTCGGTAGTGCGGCCCAGGTTCAAAGTCAGATCGGGGCCAATCGGGCGATCGCTTTTGATCTCACCGCCGCCTGTTCGGGTTTTCTGGTGGCATTAGTCACCGCCACCCAATTTATCCGTACTGGTACTTACCGCAATGTCTTGGTTATCGGGGCCGATGTTCTCTCCCGTTGGGTGGATTGGAACGATCGCGCTACCTGTGTCCTCTTTGGTGATGGGGCAGGGGCGGTTCTTTGTCAAGCAAATGATACAAAAGATAACATTCTCGGTTTTGAACTCCATAGTGACGGCAGCCAGAATAGTTCTCTCAATCTCGCCTATCAGGGGGAGGAATTGCCCCTTAAGGAGGGGGTAAGGGTTCAAAAAGGGACCTATACGCCCCTAAGGATGAACGGACGGGAAGTCTATCGTTTTGCCGTGGCGAAAGTGCCAGAGGTCATCGAAAAAGCTCTCTATCGGGCTAATTTAACCACCAGTGACATCGATTGGTTAGTTCTGCACCAAGCTAACCAAAGAATTATGGACGCGGTGAGCGATCGCCTGAAACTGCCTCGGGAAAAAGTGATCAGCAATCTCAGCGAGTATGGCAACACTTCCGCGGCCTCGATTCCTCTAGCTCTCGATGAAGCTGTCAGGAGTGGTAAGGTCAAAAAAGGTGATATTATTGCTTCTTCCGGCTTTGGTGCCGGTTTAACTTGGGGTGGGATTATCTTCCGTTGGGGAGATTAATTCAGTAAACAGTAAACAGTAAACAGTAACCAGTAACCAGTAAACAGTAAACAGTAAACTAAAAACGGTAAACAGTAACCAGTAAACAGTAAACAGTAAACAATAAACAATAAACGGTAAACAATAAACGGTAAACTAAAAACTCACATCTGATAACTGATAACTGATAACTGATAACTGATAACTGATAACTGACCAAAACACAACTATCTATCTATTTTAAGAACTTATGAAAACAGCGTGGATATTCCCGGGACAAGGATCGCAAGCGTTAGGAATGATTGGAGATTTAGCGGAAAGTGCGCTTGGCCAAGAGAGATTAGAAAGAGCAGAAAAAATCCTCGGTTGGTCGGTCTTAGAAAAATGTCAAGGGGATGAAGAAACCCTATCTCGTACTCTTTATACTCAACCTTGTTTATTTGTGGTGGAGAGTATCTTAGCGGATTTGTTACAAGAAAAAGGTCATTTTCCCGATCTAGTTGCTGGTCATAGTCTCGGTGAATATTCCGCTTTGTATGCGGCCAGGGTGTTTAATTTTGAAACAGGATTAAATCTAGTTCAAAACCGTTCCCGTTTGATGGATGCGGCCGAAGGTGGTAAAATGGCAGCCTTAATGAAATTTGATCGCACCAGTCTAGAGACAGTGGTTAATCAGACGGAAAATGTGGTTATTGCTAATGATAATAGTGCCGAACAAGTGGTGATTTCTGGGACTCCTGAAGCGGTGGATTTGGTATTAGATCAAGTGAAAGTTAAGCGGGTTATGCAGTTAAAAGTATCTGGTGCTTTTCACTCTCCCTTGATGGAAAATGCCGCTATTCAATTTCAGCAGATTTTAGAATTAGTTAATTTCCAAAAAGCGAAAGTTCCCGTGATTTCTAATGTCGATCCGAGCAATCCTACCCAGGACGGGGAACAATTAAAAAAATATCTGATCCAGCAGATGACTAGCTCGGTTCGCTGGCGAGAAATTATGTTAAAATTGCCAGATGTGGGTGTGGAAAAAGCGATCGAAGTCGGTCCCGGTAAAGTTTTAACTGGTTTAATTAAACGAACTACTCCCGCAATCGAGTTAGAAAATATTAGTCAATTAGCCAATATATCCAAGAATAGCGACGATGTTATATTCCAGGGTTCATTAATTGGTGTTGGTTAAATTATCTGGCAATATTTTCGATGAAGTAAATTGATGGATACCTAGCTAAAAATTTGGTTAGGTATTTTTTTAGGAAACTATCATAACTTCTACTGTTTCTCCTGCTTGTATAGTAGTTTTACCCTGGGGAATTATGGCTAAAGCATTAGTACCCGCTAAATTAATTAAATTAGCCGAATTGTGTTGTCCAGAAGCGAGTTTAAATTGATAGACTCCCTCGATAATTTCTATTTTTCCCCAGAGATAAACTTCTCTTTGTCCCTTAGATTTGAGAGTATCGCGGGTGATAACTCGCAGAAATTTGTTCTGATAATCTGTCAATCCCGATAATTTTTTAATGGCCATTTGCACGAAGCGCCAACAGGAAACTAAAGCAGAGACGGGATTACCGGGGATACCAAAGTAAATACAACCGTTAGGAAAAGTGGCAAAGGTTAAGGGTTTACCCGGTTGAATAGCAACGCTGCGAATTAGAATTTCTGCTCCTAATTCCCCTAAAATTCCCTCGATATAATCGTAATCTCCCACAGAAACGCCTCCAGTGGAAAGGACGATAGCACTAGAATTAATGGCTTTTCTGATAGTTTCTCTGAGAAGATCAGGATTATCTTTGATTATACCTAAAGGTCTGGGAATTGCGCCTAAACTGGCGACAAATGTGGTTAAAGCGTAGCGATTCGAGTCAACAATTTGACCTTTTTGGAGGGTTTCATCGGGATTAATTAATTCATCTCCCGTGGAGAAAATTGACACTTGGGGACGGGAAAAAACTGTTAATTCGGTAGCTTGTGCCGTGGCTAAAACTGCTATTTCTGGGGAATTAATGGCTATACCGGCTTTTAATAAGGTATTTCCTGCTTGATAGAATGTGCCGCGTTGACGCACGAAAAGACCTATTTTTTCGGGAGGGATAAGAATTGCCACTCGCTCCCCTTGTTTTTGAGTATTTTCCTGCATAATAATCGTATCACTGCCGGCGGGTAACATCGCTCCTGTAAATATTCGGGCTGTTTCTCCTGGTTGAATAATTTTTTCGGGAGCTTTGCCGGCGGGAATTTCGGCGATAATCTTTAAAGTAACGGGATTTTCTGGGTTAGTGTCTTTGACATCTTCGTAGCGGACAGCATAGCCATCCATGGCGGAATTATCCCAATAGGGAAAGTCTAAATCGCTGCTGATATCTTCGGCTAAAATGCGCCCAAAAGCTGCCTCTAGAGAAACTTTTTCTGTTTCTGGTTGGGGTTGAATTTGAGTTAAAATTATAGATTCTGCTTCTTTGACTGAGTACATGGATTAAACAAATGAACCGATTAGCTAGATTAAGGGTGGAAGATATAAAAGCTTGGATACAGGAAGTGCATTTATCGGATAGGAACGGTCAGATTCCCTATTATATACCGGTTTTGAACCGAGTTCATCCGGAGATTTTCGCTCTTCAGATTCACTCTCTTGAGGGGGAGATTTTGTCTTGGGGCGATGAAACTGTAACTTTTCCTTTGATGAGTGTAATTAAACCTTTTTTGTTATTATATGTTTTAACTCATTTAGGGGAAGATGCTGTTTTTCGTCGCGTGGGAAAACAAGCTTCTAGTTATCCTTTTAATTCTTTAACTCAACTGCAAGAGGATTGCGGTTTTCCCCGTAATCCTCTGATTAACAGTGGGGCGATCGCATTGGCGGATTTATTAGCAGGAGAAACGGCAGAATCTCGCTGTGAAAATTTGCTTTTATGGTTAAATAAAATGGGTAATTGTCAATTATTTCTTGATCGCTCTGTGCTTGAGTCTGTTCACTCTTTTCCTAATGTTCACAATCAAGCTTTAAGCTTAGAATTAGAAAAAACTGGTTATATTAGTCATCGTTATTTAGCTCTGGAAACCTACAATCGAATCTGTTGTTTGTCTGGAAAAATTGCCGATCTTGCTAATTTAGGTAAGTTGATTTTAGCTGCTCCTTATGCTAAAATTATGCTAGAAATTATGACTAATTGTGGACTCTATGAAGCTTCCCAACAATTCGCCCTTGAGGTAGGTTTTCCCACTAAATCGGGAGTCAGTGGTGCTTTATTATCTATTGTGTCAGACGAGGGAGTTATTGCTTGTTATAGTCCTCCGTTAAATGAGCAAGGTAATTCAATTTTAGGACTTAACTTATTAACACATATAAGTCATTTTATCAAGGAAATTTAAGCCATGAAAACAAAATTTAACTTTTCAAAAAAACACCAATTCTATTTAGTAATTATCTTGCTAATATTTATGGCTTTATGCGTCACCAGTTTATTTTTTCCCCTACCAGAATCCCTCAATTATGATGAAGGTTATCATTATGAAAGTGGACTAGAAATTCTCAGAGGTAGGGCAGCGCAACGGGGATATCGCGATATTTATCATCGCAATATTATGCCAGCTTCAGCACTGCATCCCCTAGTCGATCAAACAATACAAAATATTTTTCCTATCTCTAAAAATATAAACTTAGAAAATAATTTTTTTGGACGGTTTGCCACGATTATTATCTCAGTAATTCTAGCCATATATGTTTTTATCTGGTCAAAACAACTCTATGGAGTTTTAGCGGGATTTTTAGCTTTAATTCTCTATATTCTCGATCCTAATATTATCGGTCATTCAAGGATAATTACTCAAGATTTATTCGGAGCTGCTTCAATTTTTATTGCCGTTTATTATTTCTGGTCTTTCCTAAGATTTGGGGGCAGAAAAAATCTAGTTTTAAGTATATTAACTTTTGGAGTTGCCCAGATTTGCCGCTTGACAGCCGTTTATTTGGTTCCCATCTATGTAATTTTAAGCGTAGGTTTTTACCATCGGGAAATTATTCAATCTATTCAACAGAAAAATATTTTAGTTATTCAACAAGGAATTAAGCGCAGTATCTTCTATATATTAGCTCTGATTTTATCAACAATGTTAATCATAAATATTGGTTATTCTTTCGAGAGAAGTGGCAGACAATTAGGAGATTATCAATTTCTCAGTCATAGTTTTAAGCAACTGCAAACCTATCCTGTCTTAAAATCTTTACCGATTCCTATTCCCGCTGCTTATCTGCAAGCATTAGACTTCGGTAAGTATAAACAAGAAACGGGTTTTGGTAGTGGAATGCCCTATCTTTTGGGACAGTTAGGATTTATAGTTGATCCAGTACAAGGATTTAAAATTAAGGGATTTCCCCAATATTTTCTGATCGCTTTTCTCTATAAAGTACCCATAGCTACCCAAATATTTATCTGGTTGGGATTTATCAGTTTATTTCTCTGGAGAAAACAGTTAAATTTTTGGCAAAATGAAGCTTTTTTGATTATTCCCACTGTCTTATATTTCATCTTAATGAGTTCTAACACTGCTCAAATAGGTATTAGATATATTTTGATGATTTTCCCCTTTTTATTTGTCTTTGCTAGTAGGATTGTTACCGGTTGGCCAGCTTATAAAAGACCCTATCGCATTTTAATTATTGTCTTGACCCTTTACTTACTAATTTCCAATCTCTCCTATTTTCCCCATTATATTTCCTATTTTAACGAATTAGTTATTGATCGCAAAATGAGCTATCAAGTTCTGGTCGATTCCAATTTAGATTGGGGACAAAATAAAAATTATCTGCAAGACTATCTCCAAAAACATCCCAATGCTCTCTTTATTCGTTATGACGGAGATAATAAACTTAATTTAGTCATCGAGAATCAAAAAGTTGCACCCCCACAGGTTTCTCTGGGTAATCCGATTAATTTACTGGTGATAGAAGCTAATCAATTAATTGGTATTACCACCGATTCTAACCATTTTTACTGGCTGCGTTCTAGTCGTCAACCTATTGATCATCTTGCTTATAGCTACCTAATTTTCGAGATTTCCTCCCAAGATGCGACCAATATTTTTGGTAAAAATTAGAAACTATTAATCAATACTTTTTATGGCTTTTCTTGCCAAGTACCGTGAAAACTGGGAGGGATAAAGTTCATTTTGTCAAGGATTGTTAAGATACGCTTACCCTGATAATTCCAGTGATCAATTGGCTATCCTGATCATCTCTGGTGATTTTACCGCAGCATAAATATCCCACATTGTCCTATAAGCTTTTTCTAAATTGCGGGTAAAACGAAGGGTATCAAATAACGGATAAGTAAGACGATTTTGTGCTAGTTTCTGTTTAATTTCGTGCAATTTATCAGGAGATTTTGCTAAATTAATCGCTAAATTTTGATACTCCTCTAAATTCTTAGTAATTAATTCAGGTAGGCCAATAGCTGTCAGTAAACTAGCACCAACACGGGAAGGAAAAGTCTCCCCCAAACAAGTTATAATCGGTAAACCTGCCCATAAAGCATCACTCCCAGTAGTATGAGCATTATAGTATAAAGTATCAAGAAATAAATCAGCTAGTTGATGTCGCGCCAAATGTTCCGGCTTAGGTTCGAGATGGGCAAAAATTAAGCGATCGCCGTCAATTCCTCGCGCTTGTGCTTCCCGACGTAGATTTGCTTCAGCTTCAGCTACTCTCGAAAATAACCATAATACACTACCTGGAACATTAGCCAAAATTTGCATCCATACAGTGAATATTTGCGGCTCAATTTTATAGGTGTGGTTGAAACAACAAAAGACAAAACCCGATTCAGGAAGACCATAATGGGAACGAGTAACAGGTTTAGATGATATAATTTGTTGATAATCATTAGCCTGATAACTATCCGGTAAAATTACCAATTTTTCAGTAAAATTATCAGCAGATTCCGGTGGAGTAACTATGGCATCACCAATAATATAGTCGATAAAATCTGCTCCCATTGTCCCCGGATAAACCAAATAATTAACTTGAATCGGTGCAGGTTTTAAAGCCAATATTTGTGTCCGCGCTTTATCAATATATCCCATCAAATCAACTAAAATATGCACCCCATCATGAAAAATCCGTTGTGCAGATTCCGTAATTGATAAGGTAGCAATATCATAAAAGCGATCGCAATCATTAGCAATGCGACGACGATACTCACTACCATCATCAGGACCATAGGAATAGGCAATTATTTCAAAGTTATTGCGATCATGTAAACCAAACACACTTTGCATCAAGTGACTGGTAGGATGATTACGAAAATCATGGCATAAATAACCTATTTTTAATCGTCCAGATCGGGTGCGGGAATGGTTAAAGTTTAGGGGTTTAGCAACTAAAGCTGATTGTCTTTTAATCTCTTGAGCATAGTTACAAGCTACTTTTAACTGTTGACTAGCAGACCAAGGTTTATATAAGGTATCAAAGGGAGTTACTGCGGTAGATTTTCCCTCTTGTAACTGGTTTTCTGTTAATTGCCAAAGTTGGATTAAATCAGCTTCTCTTGTCTCCCAATTACAAGTCATTTCCTTCATAGAAAATAAGCAAGCAAAAGCCTCTGGTGAATTGGGTTGAATGGCTAAAGCTTGCTTAAATACGCTCATAGCCGTTTCTACTTTGTCCTGTCTTCCTAAAGCTAAAGCCAAACTATTATAAGCTTTAATGTATTTAGGATTAAGCTTAATTGCTGTTTGAAAATAAGCGATCGCTTCTTCAGTCTTTCCCTGGAGTTGTAACACATTGCCTAAATTAAAGTGTGCCTCTGGATAATTAGGGTTTTTCCTGATTGCTTCTTGAAACTTTACCGCAGCATCCCCTAACTTATCCTGCATTTGTAAGACTAAACCTAAATTATTCTCAGCAAAAGTATAGTTTTGATCGCTACGAATAGCTTGATTAAAGCAAATAATCGCCTCGTCTAAATCTCCCTTGCTAACTGCTATTATTCCTAAATTATTGTGAGTTTCTGTATAATTAGGATTAATCAATAAGGCTTGTTTATAAGCTAAAATAGCCTGATCAATTTGTCCTAAACTATCCATGATCACCCCCAACTGATGCCAAGCAGCTGCATATTGGGGAGATTGATTAATTAATTGTTGATAGAGAGCGATCGCTTCTTCAAGCTTAACCTGTTTTTGCAAGGTGTATGCTTGCTGATAAAGGGTATCTGCTGGGGAAGTATCAGGCTGATTATTTGCTAGATTTCCTCCAACTAAAGGAGAAATAGGATCAAGAGTAATAATTTTACTGATGTCATCATTTTGGAATCCTAAAGCTTGGGGACGTTTAACTCCTTCTAAGACTTGTATATCATAAAGTTCAGTCACTTCACCTTCTAAGCGTATCCAGTGAACAACTTCACCTGTTTTCAAGTCAATAATTAGCAGACCACAGCGAGGATCTGCTTCTTTAGCCATTAAATTATCATCTAAGATTAACCCCGAAAAAGTCTTATCTCCCCCACGACTTTTAGATAATCCAACAATGGCATAATTTCTGACAAATGCTAAACCGCGCAGAAAACCAGGACAAAAAGTAACAGGCTCAAAAATGCCTTTGTCTTGATCAATATAACCAAAGTAACCCGTACCCGCATTTAATAACCATAACTTACCCTGATAAAATCGGGGAGAATGAGGCATAGATAAACCAGTAGCAATCACTTCATTAGACTGAATATCAATGACACAACCGCCAGTTTGTCTTCTGTCTCTCCACCCATCCACCACATCTGATTGACTACAAGCGGTAACATAACGTGCCTTCCCATCTACCAAAGCTAAACCATTAAGATGACAACGATCTTCATTGACTAAAGCGGAAATAAAGGATGGTTTCCATAGGGGAATACAACTATGGCGATCACTGACTGTCGCCAGACAATTTAACATGGTACTGATAAATATAATTCTTTCAGATAGATTTTCTATTGCTAAATCGTGAATATCTAAATCCCCAGTAGTATAACTAATGCGGGGGATATAAAGTTTATCGTAACCATCATAAAGCTGTTCGGATGATAGCACATTATCTAGTTGCCAGATTTGATAGCGGGAACTAAGATAAATCCTTTCTGGGGTAGCATATAAACCCATGGCGCGGTCAAATATTCGCTCAAATCCCGACATCCCCCTTTGAGGGTTAACTCCTAAAAACATCAGTCGAGAACTTTGATAGGTAGTAAAAGCCAGACTAATCTGCTGAGACTCTAACCAACCGATGAAGTTACGGGAAGCAATTATCTCTACGGGAATAGATTGATTAGTATTGGGAGTTGATTGATTCATCATAACCACAAAGAACACAAAGATTAGCCTGTAGGGTGTGAAGCGCAATAGCGTAACGCACCAATTTAATAATAGAGGTGGTGCGTTACGGCGGCTTGTTAATTTTGGTTTTTTTGACGGAATTGATAGCCGCAAATACGCACCCGACTCCTACTTAATTAAACAAAGAAATTACCCACCGGAATGCTCCCTAAAGCTGGTAAAGTACCAGTAAATCCAGTGATATTTACTAATAAATCATTGCTGGATTGGAAGCCATCTGTGCTATCGTTAATAACGAGGTAAGTTCCAGCGATCGCACCAGTTGTTACCTGCACTAAGGCGGCACTATTAACCCCTAATCCTTGATTACCTGTAGTCGTTCCATTGGCATCAGTAAATACCTGATTGACTAAATTGTCTAAAGTGGTGACAGTGCTATTAGCAGCTCGACTGAAACTACTAGGCGCACTCATGGGAAGTCCACCTTGAGTTAATAAGTCAATTTTATCAGTATTGATGGCAAAATCTGTGATACGATCGCTTGTTGATATGGTGGATTGGTCAAATTGGAAGATGAAGATATCTGCACCATTACCACCGGTTAAAGTATCAATTCCCGCACCTCCATTGATTTGATTATTGCCACTATTACCCACAATTAGGTTATTAGCGGTATTACCGGTGGCATTGATAGCAGTATTACCGGTTAAAGTTAGGTTTTCAATATTGTCTAAATTGGCAATACTGTAGGTGACACTAGATTGGATAGTATCGCTTCCCTGATTAGCTAGTTCAGTAATGGTATCATTGGTGGTATCAACTTGATAGGTATCATTCCCTAAACCGCCGATTAGAGTATCAATTCCAGCTGCACCATTCAGGATGTCGTTACCTTCATTACCCGTTAAGATGTTATTACCACTATTACCTGTCAGAATGTTATTGAGGTTGTTGCCTGTACCATTGAGGTTAGCGGTTCCCGTAAGAGTAAGATTCTCCACGTTATCGGTTAGGGTGTAGGAAATAGAAGCTTTAACCGTATCAGTTCCCTCATTGAGGTTTTCTGTAACTATATCCCCCGTATTATCTACGGTGTAAGTATCATTTCCCAGACCGCCAATCATTGTATCTGTGCCAGCTTTTCCATCAAGGCTATCATTACCAGCTAAACCTGTCAGGATGTTATTACCACTATTACCTGTCAGAATGTTATTGAGGTTATTGCCTGTACCATTGAGGTTAGCGGTTCCCGTAAGAGTAAGATTTTCAACGTTATCGGTTAGGGTGTAGGAAATAGAAGCTTGGACGGTATCAGTTCCCTCATTGAGGTTTTCTGTAACTATATCTCCCGTATTATCTACGGTGTAAGTATCATTTCCCGCTAAACCCATGAGAACATCAGCATCGGTAGTACCGTTGAGAATATTATTGCCAGAGGTGCCGATAAAGTCATTATTGGTAATTGTTCCCGTCGCTGTGGTCGCTGCATCTAATGTATAACCAGTCCCCGAAATGAGGGTTAAAATAACGGTTTCATCCGCTTCAACAGTTGTATCAGCAGTGGGGTCGATTGTTACTTTTGCTGTCGATAAACCAACAGCAAAAGTAACTGTCCCTGTAGTTGCTGTAAAACTGGCTGCACCGGTTTGGGTATAATCTGTGTTAAAAGTAGCTGTCCCTCCGACGTTGTAATTGACCGTCAAAGCATTACTCGTTACTCCAGTACGAGTGAACGTATAAACTAGATTTGTTATCCCGTCTTCATTAACACTTCCAGGTGCAACCGTAACGCTAACACTGGTATCGTCATTAGTAATTGTTCCCGTGGCTGCGTTGGGATTACCTATTGTATAACCAGTACCCGAAGCGAGGGTTAAGACTACAGTTTCATCGCTTTCAACAGTTGTGTCAGTAGTCGGGTCAACGATTACGGTAGCAATCGCAGAATTAGCCTCGAAGGTGACACTGGTAGGAAGC
>NZ_JADBUB010000235.1:0-5149 GCF_020245865.1 Microcystis sp. M169S2 | reverse complement strand
CGGACTTTGTTGGAAGACCTGGGGACAATTTGCTTGAATACAGTGGAATGTACGATTAGGGAGGGAAGTTATCGTTTTTCTAAGATAACTCGACCGACTCAACTGCAACAAAAAGCGTTAGATTTATTGGGAGTTTCCCTGATTTGTACCCAGTAACGGGGCGGCGGAAATTCTTTTAATCCCTTCTACAGCACAGCTTATGGCTTTTTGTCAACGGGGAAGTCCAGTTTTAACAATCTTGGACAATCTTAAAGTTAGCTAAAAACTGAGGAATATTTCAGCGATTAATGCTAAAAAAAAGGCAAATAGCGCTCGATCTCAACTATGAGCAATAACAAAAGATTAACTAGGTATAAAAAAGGGCGAAAATCCTCCCAGACAAAACCCCACCTTTATGATTATCACTATAATCAACCCGGGACGATGCCGGGGTTAATCACCATCGATGAAAATGCCGTTGCTACCGAGATATTTTTAATTAATTATAATTCTCAACAAGCCACTATAGTTAATAATCTCTTACCTCAAGACTGTCTTAAATATTTATCCGATGATTCCATCTCTTGGGTTGATATCGTCGGTTTGGGTAATGAAGATAAACTGCAAGAGTTGGGGGAAATTTTTCATTTGCATCCCTTAACCCTTGAGGATATAGTCAGTATTCCCCAAAGACCAAAAGTGGAAGAATGCGATAATTATCTTTTAATTATAGTGCCAATGGCCATCCTGATCGATCATCAGGGTTTTTTGTTAGAACAAATCAGTTTAATAGTCGGGAAGAATTATGTTTTAACCGTGCAGGAAGAAGGACAATACGATTCTTTGGAAGGAGTTAGGGAAAGAATCCGTTTAAATAAAGGTTCCATCCGGCAGCAAAAATCGGGTTATTTAGCCTACTCGATTTGGGATGCTATTATTGACGGTTATTTTCCTGTTTTAGAGTCCTACGGAGAAAGAATCGAGGAGTTAGAAAACGAAATTTTAGCTAGTCCCACGGAGCAGACTTTATCAAAAATTTACCAACTACGTCAGGAATTACTCTCCCTGCGACGAGCAATTTGGCCGCAAAGAGACATCCTCAATGCTCTTTTACGCGATGAGTATATTGTCATCGATATAACCATTAAACCCTATCTAAGAGACTGTTATGACCATGTGGTACAAATCCTCGATGTTATCGAAAATTACCGGGAATTTGCCAATGGTTTAATGGATTTTTACCTGTCTTCCGTGAGTAATAAAATGAACGAGATTATGAAAACTTTAACGGTAATCTCGACGATTTTTATCCCGCTCACCTTCATTGTCGGTATTTATGGTATGAACTTTAATACTGATAAATCCCCCTATAATATGCCCGAATTAGAATGGTATTGGGGCTATGTGTTCGTCTGGGTATTGATGCTAACCGTTGCTTTCAGTTTAATCATTTTCTTTTGGCGACGCGGCTGGTTTAAGAACCTATCGACAGTGAAGAAAAGATAAACTGTTAAGCAGATTAGACAGACTGGATTACCTTGCCGGCATCTAGCAAGAGAAAATGGCTATCACAGAGAAATTAATAATTTAGTGTCTGCGGTATTTTTTAACACTTTCAGTTGATGGCTTCTAATTTTGTCCAACCAACTATAGTGCTGGTTGTGACATTGATAGACGATATCGATGTCACCAATCTCTAACTTAACCTGAGCCAAGTAGTTTTCTAGTTCGCTAATTTTCATAACCGATCTCGCTTGCGCTGAAGGACATCAACCCTAAACCAAGAATTATCCCTAAAGGATAGGGGTGACTACAGTTACTATTATAGGCCGATCATAATTCTTAAAAAAGTTCTTATCTAACAAAGTTGGCTAATGTCAGGGTTAGATGATATCGGCGAAGTTTCTTTCTAGTCGTCTAGGGGTCAGCGCCATGACTAGGTAAAAGAGCTTATTTGCCCATAATCGCGCCAAGTCAATTGAGCAAACGGTCGATAAAATTTCCTTATTATCGATTTTAGGCGAGTTACTGAAATTGGCACTAACCGTTAATTATTTTGAGGAGTTTCAGCAATTTTTTGAACAATGGTCTCAATAATTTTCTGGATTAAATGAACCAAACAGAGGAAAAATGAACGAATCATTGAGGATATTTAATCCGCCAGGCTACGATCGAATTATCTTAATCTGTAAAGGGAAGTTGCCAAAAAGGAGACAATTGTGCGACGGGGAAGACATAAAATTTTTATCGGGATGGCTCCGGGGGTCGGGAAAACCTATAAGATGCTGGAGGAGGGGCATAGCCTCAGAAAGCAGGGAACCGACGTGGTGATTGGACTGCTTGAAACCCACGGCAGAAAAGAGACCGCCGAAAAAGCCGAGGGGTTGGAAATCGTACCGAGAAAAATCCTAGAGAAAGAGGGATTCACTCTCTCGGAAATGGATACAGAAGCGATTATCGCCCGCTCGCCGCAGCTGTGTCTGATCGATGAATTAGCCCACACGAATGCACCCAGTTCGGAGCGAGAGAAACGCTTTCAGGACGTGGAGATAATTTTATCCCGGGGAATCGATGTTTACTCGACCGTGAATATCCAGCATATTGAGAGTTTAAACGATCTAGTCGCCCGAATCACTGGGGTGGTGGTGCGGGAGCGAATACCCGATCGAATTTTGGAGGAAGCAGATGAAGTGATCGTGGTAGATGTTACCGCCGAAACCCTAGAGGAAAGATTATTAGCGGGAAAAATCTACGCTCCCGAAAAGATCGAACAATCTTTAAATAATTTCTTTCAACGGCGTAATTTAATCGCCCTCCGGGAACTCGCCCTGCGGGAAGTGGCCGATACGGTGGAAGAAGAAGCGAGTAATTCCACAAAATTTATCGGTCAATCCTGTCCCGTTCACGAACGGGTATTAGTCTGTATTTCCACCTATCCCAACTCTTTACGATTATTACGTCGGGGAGCGCGGATAGCGGGGTATATGAACGCGGAATTTTTCGTGATTTTCGTCGATAAACCTGAGCGCTTTCTCACGAAAGAGGAGGCTTTACATATCGAAACCTGCGAACGTTTATGTCGGGAATTCGAGGGGAAATTCTTACGGGTTAAAAGCTATCAGGTGGCGGCAGCGATCGCTGAAGTGGCCGAACGGGAACGGATCACCCAGATTGTGATCGGGGAGAGCCTTCAATCGCGCTGGAAGAATTTCATCAAAGGTTCTTTCACCCAAAAACTCATGCGCCTGATCTGGCAGAAAAATATTGATCTTCACATCATCGCCACCGATCCAAAAGTATCAATTAAAGACGCGCGAGGCAAGGGGGTGAAAAGGTGACTACCTGACTTGAAAGAGGGTGTGGGGTGTAAGGTGTGGGGTGTGGGGTGTGGGGTGTAGGGTGTAGGGTGTGGGGTGTGGGGTGTAGGGTGTGGGGTGTAGGGTGTAGGGTGTGGGGTGTAGGGTGTAGGGAAGGAAACCTCGGGACTTTCTCCCACTTCCCAATTCATAATTCATAATTCCCAATTCATAATTCATAATTCATAATTCCCAGTTCCCCTCTCAAATCAGCAACGCCCTCTGGGATGATATTCTAGGAGTTAATCTTTAATGCAAATCCGTTGTCACTTAAGGGAGTTAACTCATGCAGGTAAATAATCTCGGCTTTATCGCTAGTATCCTATTCGTCCTAGTCCCCACTGTTTTCCTCTTGATTCTGTTTATCCAAACCAGAGAGGAAACCGAGGGTTAAATTCCTTCCCTATCCCTATTTTTCCTAAAAACCCCGGTGATTTCTTGAAGTCATGCGGGGTTTTTCGCTTCAATTAGGGGAAAATGCTAGTTTCGTCACCTGATCCTAAATCGCCAAAAGTTAAAGTATTTAGGATTTGCTGGATAAGTAGGTAAGGTAAGGGTTTTGTGGCTTTTCTCGCCAAACAGGTGCAAGATTTTGAGAGAATCATGCTTCCAAACCTTGCGTTTTCATCGGCCCGCGTCCTGTAGGGGCGAAGCATTCGGGCAATAACCTATCGGTGAAACCGGAGATTTTCTATCCGAATGCTTCGCCCGTACTTTTTGCCGCAAACCCTATTTAGTATTACAATCGATCGGATTTGGCGGATCTGAGTTTTTGTCCCTTTTGAGTTTCTCGATTTCTCGTTGATTGGCTTCCCGGTCCTCAGCCACCCATAATTGTTTATCAGTATCCCAGTTGGATTCCGTGTATATTGCTTTTTCCCAAAAGCAGGCCGATTTAATTTGTTTTGGATAAAGATCCTCGGCTCCGTTGAGGTTGGCTCCGTTGAGGTTGGCTCGGTTGAGGCTGGCTCCGATGAGCTTGGCTCCCTTGAGGTCGGCTCCGTAGAGGTTGGCTCCGTAGAGGTTGGCTCCGAAGAGGTTGGCTCCGTTGAGGTAGGCTCCGTTGAGGTCGGCTCCGTTGAGGTAGGCTCCGTTGAGGTCGGCTCCGTTGAGGTTGGCTCCGTTGAGGTTAGCTTGGATGAGGTAGGCTCCGATGAGGTTGGCTCCGATGAGGTCGGCTACCCAGAGGTTGGCTACCCAGAGGTTGGCTCCGTTGAGGTAGGCTCCGTTGAGGTTAGCTTCGTTGAGGTTGGCTCCGTTGAGGTAGGCTTTCCTCAAATTTGTCCGACTTAAATCAAGAAATTTAATTTTATTAGGGTCATTTGTTTCAGCCAAATTATCCCCAGCTTGGTCATTCTCAACTTTACGCCGGCCGATTACCGTTAAAGCGGCCTGAACTGGAATACTCACGGAAGGGAGCTTTTCTAGGGCCTTCTGTCTTTCCTCTGGCTCCAGTTGTTGAATATTCGAGGGAATGGGGGAATTTTTACGAATGTAGGAAGTCAGGACTTCCATAATTGTCCATTGATCCTTGGGAGAATCTTTGGCAATTCGCTCTAGGGAATAAATGCCGCCAATTACCACCTCCTCTTTAGGATTACCGATTTGCTCGACAGCTTTCGAGAAGCGCTCGGTAATCAGACGTTCCTGAATCAGTTGCCTTTCCGCTTGAGAATTGGCTCTTCTAGGTTCTGTGTGAGCATGGTATAATAGTAACACAGAACAGGAGGTGGGTTATGTGGATAAATTTTGATCAACTCCTCGATTTACCAAATGTAACAGTGGTCAATTATCAAAAAATTGATGAGACAATT
>NZ_JADBUB010000234.1:0-13225 GCF_020245865.1 Microcystis sp. M169S2 | reverse complement strand
TATCAATAACTCATGCTTGTAAAGTTTGTACACTAAGGCTTTGAGTTTTTGTTAGATTGATATTTATCAACTTTAGAGCCTTGCTGTGCAGAGAAGGAGCTTGAGGAATTTTCTACAGTGTAAGTTCGGAAGAACCAAAAATTAGGTAATTGACTCCCTCAAAATCGGTAAAACCCTACACCCCACACCCCACACCCTGCCCCCACGAAAAACTTTTTGCCGCAAACCCTAATTAATTGTGTTTCAGCTAGTTTTAACGCTGTTTTCCTCTATTGTTTCGGGTTCTTCTTCTGGACAGTTCAGGGAAATTGCCGGTAAATCGTGGCGAAGGAAAGCATATTCGGTGACGATTTGATTACCGATTAGGTGTTCTTGGATAATTCTTTCGATCGCTTCCTTGTTGACCCTTCCATACCAGACTCCTTCCGGGTACACTAATAAAATCGGGCCTTGGCTGCAAACCCGCAAACAGTTGGCTTTAGTGCGAAAAATACAGCCCGGACGGTCGGTGCTAGGGCGATCGAGTTGTAATTCACTTAACCGCTTCTTTAAATAATCCCACACTTCTAACCCTTCTTCCTTGTCACAACATTTTGGCTTAGTCTGATCGCAGCAGAGAAATAGATGACGCTGGATCTGGGCCAGTCCTAACTTAGCCACATTTTCCCCCAAGATATCTCTGGTGTCTGTTTTTTCCATAAATTTTTTTTATCAATTAAACTCTTGACATTGAACAGAAAATGTGCATAGCCGACTAAAATTTCGGTTTGAGGATGTAACGATAGATGAGATAAACGATAGCGGCAAGGATTAAAGCACTTAAAACTGCGCTAACTAGCCGTAAAATCGCCGTTAAAATCGAAAGAGCCACAAAAACCCCCGCCACTGCCACGACTACCTGTGCCGGTGTGGACAGGCTGCCGTACCAAGTTTTCACTTTTTCGAGGGTGGCAGCGAAACTAACCGGGGTATCAAGGGGGGGAAAATCGTCGGTTTCGATTTCCACTTCCACTTCTTCTGGGGTATATTTAGTATCGAACGGTTCGGGAGACTGCATAAACACTCAAGCTACTTAACACTTCATCCCTATTTTATCGATGATTGGGGTTAACAGGGGTTGAGACAGAATTAATGTAACAATGAGTTTATCAATAGCTAAACGACTGGAATCTATGAGCCTATCGACTCCCACCGTTATCGCCATCAATTATCCTGATGCTACCATCACTAGGGCCGAACGCGCCCTCTGTTGTTCTCCTTTCCGTGTCACCCTATTCGCCGCTATGCTTGAGCAAAGTGTATCACTTTTAAGCATTCTGGGTGCTGGGGGTTTAGAGAAAGGTTATACTTCCAGACTGCTGACGGAAGCAGCAGTGGAAAGCTATCTTCTCTGGTTGATTAAAGTGGGAATTTTGCGACGCGAAGTAGATGGACAGGGGATAACCGATAGTTTTCGTCTCACTCCTTTAGGGAGAAAATTAATAGAAAAATGGCAACCCCAAGGAGACTTTTTCCCTAAACCCACTTTCTGGCAAAGATTTTTCAATACTCTGCAACGTTGGTTTTCTTTTTAATGCTGTCGGGTGTCGGGTGTCAGTTATCAGTTATCAGTTATCAGTTATCAGTTATCAGCTTCTGAAGGCAAGAGGCAACAGGCAAGAGGCAAGAGAAAGAATCTGGCAATTCTCCTACCCAAAAAAGGTTATAAACTAAGTACATCAAAGCTTTTAGCTTAACAAATTAGGTTGTAGATTCGGTCATTGTTATCAGTTATCAACTGATTACTGTTTACCGATTACTGTTCACTGAAAATACTCAATAAAAAAACTAGATGAAAGCAATTATGGTAGTGGGGACAACCTCCCACGCGGGTAAATCTTTTTTAACTGCGGCTTTATGTCGTTT
Organism: Microcystis sp. M169S2; assembly: GCF_020245865.1. Lineage (NCBI taxonomy): Bacteria > Bacillati > Cyanobacteriota > Cyanophyceae > Chroococcales > Microcystaceae > Microcystis > Microcystis sp. M169S2. The sequence goes on along the minus strand of NZ_JADBUB010000234.1, from coordinate 11,320 downwards.
ATTCAACCGGAAAGGCTGGCAAGTAACACCCTTTAAAGGTCAGAATATGGCCCTTAATGCCTATGTTACCGCCGGAGGGGGAGAAATGGGTCACGCTCAGGCGGTGCAAGCATGGGCCGCGGGGACAATTCCCCGGGTAGAAATGAACCCAATTTTATTAAAACCCCAGGGAAATATGACCTCTCAGGTGATTATTAAAGGTAAGGCTGTTGGTGTCACCACGGCAGCGGATTATTATCAGAATTATTTTGACCAAGGTTGGCAAGCAATTAAAGAATCTTTAGCTAAATTATCAACAGAATTTGATCTAGTTGTCTGTGAAGGTGCGGGAAGTCCGGCGGAAATAAATCTCAAACATCGGGATTTAACTAATATGCGGGTGGCTAAATATCTCGATGCCGCTACTATTTTAGTGGTGGATATTGATCGCGGGGGAGCTTTTGCTCACGTCGTCGGTACGTTAGAATTATTAGAACCGGAGGAAAGAGCTTTAATTAAAGGTATTGTGATCAATAAATTTCGTGGACAAAAATCCCTCTTAGATTCGGGGATTACTTGGCTAGAAGATTATACCAAAATTCCCGTTTTGGGAGTTCTTCCCTATAGTGATATCTTTTTAAGTGCCGAGGATTCTCTTAGTTTACTCGATCGACCCGCCCAAAAACCTAAAGCTGAACTAAATATCAGTGTCATTCGTCTGCCTCATATCGCTAATTTTACTGATTTTGACCCTCTCTGTGGTGAAGCAACGGTTAATGTCCGTTATCTAGAATTACAGGAATCTTTAGGTGATCCCGATGGGGTAATTATCCCCGGCTCTAAAACCACTGTTGCTGATTTAATTGCTCTTAATCAAAGTGGTATGGCTAATCAATTACAAGCCTATCACCAAAGGGGAGGTATTATCTTTGGCATCTGTGGTGGTTTGCAAATGTTAGGGCGATTAATCCTGGATCCTGACCATCGAGAAGGTCCCGATAGTGAGGCAGCTGGCTTAAATTTACTGCCGTTAAAAACGGTAATTACTGCCGAAAAAATTACCCGTCAACGACAAGTTTTATCTAATTATCCCCAAGCTGGTTTACCGGTAATGGGATACGAAATTCACCAGGGAATAAGCCAATGGGAAAGTGAATCAGGTTATCAAAAAATGTTCGAGGAAGATGCTAGTCTAGGAATTGTCAATGATTCTCTGTCAATTTGGGGCTGTTATTTACATGGTATCTTTGATAATGGTTCTTGGCGAAGAAATTGGCTAAATCATCTGCGTCAGCGTCGCGGTTTATTATCTTTGCCGACGGGAATTGCTAACTATAGTGAACAAAGAGAAATAACCCTCGATAAGATGGCTAATTTACTGGAAGAACATTTAAATCTTAACCCTATTTTTGCTCATTTGTAAGGAGAAACTATGACTATTGCAGTGCGTTTTTTACCCGATGATATCATCATAGAAGCGGAAACGGGAGAACTATTATTAGATGTAGCCAAAAAAGCAGGAATTGACATTCCTACTGGCTGTTTAATGGGTTCCTGTCACGCTTGCGAGGTAGAATTAGATGATGGTACTCAAATTTGTAGTTGTATTACTGGTATCCCCGGCGATCAAGATTCTTTAACCGTTCATTTATATTCCGATCCGCTCTGGTAGTTGCTCCCTTAGATCTAGTCAAACTTGGGAATAATCCAAGCTGCTACAATAGCCAATAAAACAACGATTTCTAAGACTTTATATAAGTTAAGAGATTGTAGCCACTGAAAACTATTGGCTAGACGCAAACTTAACCCCCATTGACGTAATTGAGATAACCATAATTTCGGGCTATCTTGTTCACGAAAACGCCATTTAAGAATAGATAATAACAGGGGAACCCCTCCCACTTTAGCAGTCATGAGCAGGTGCAGGATCAGACATACTGCCATAATTAACCAACTGAGCAAATGGGCATAATACCAAAAGTGATTTAATTCCCCTTCCGGGAGCCATTCGGAATCCATCATCCGGCCACTATACAAAGCAAAAGTTAGCGCAAAAAGAGTCAAAGTATTGACTAAACGATGGAGACTATACCACCAAATCGGCTTACCAAATTGGGTTAATTTGTTAAGAGAATCACTTTGAATTAATCTTTTGTTGCCCCGACGAAAAGCATAGATAGCAAAAACGGGAAAGATAATCAGAGTATAGAGGCCAAAAGTGCCATGAATACTTTCAATTTCTCGGTATTCTGGTAAAGGCAGTTTTAACCAACGACCGTCAAAAGTATCATAGGTCCAATAGGCTGTAACCATGGCGGCAATGAGGACAATTCCCGTTAATCCGTGCAGAATTCGCAGTAAAAGAGGTTGATAAGGTTGATTAGTTTTCATGAACTCGATCGATACAATGGGGTATGTAAACTTGCCCAGATACTATGTTAACTAATCCTTGGCTCGTCGCTGTTCTTCTCAATACCGTCCTCCTCGGAATCGCCTGGATTGCCCCAAAAAAGCTCTTAACTCGGATGGGTTATCTCCATGCTTGGGTTTTAGGGGTGATTGTCTGGGGAAGCTTGGGATGGCGCGGTTATCTAATTGTTTTATTCTATTTCCTCGTCGGCTCTACTGTCACCCGCATCGGTTTAGCTCGCAAGGAAGCGGAGGGAATCGCCGAAAAAAGAGCGGGGGTGCGCGGTCCTGAAAATGTCTGGGGTTCCGCTTTAGCGGGGGCAATTTGCGCTATCCTCAGTCTTTTTGTCGCTTCTCCCTGGGATTACCTGTTAATACTCGCTTATGTGGCTAGTTTTAGCACCAAATTAGCCGATACTACTGCCAGTGAGGTGGGTAAAGCTTACGGTAAAACCACTTATCTAATCACTAATTTTAAATCCGTCCCCCGGGGAACAGAAGGTGCTGTTAGTTTAGAGGGAACGCTCGCCGGTTTGCTGGCAGCCACGGCGATTTCCCTGTTAGCATGGGGTATCGGTGCGATCGATCTTCTTGGTGTGTTATGGTGCGTAATTGCGGCATTTATCGCCACCAATATCGAAAGTCTCATCGGCGCTACTCTACAAACTCGCTTTCTGTGGTTAACTAATGAATTGGTCAATGTGATCAATACGGTTATCGGTGCGATCGTAGCTATCCTGTTAAGCTTGCTCTGGTCTTTCAGCTAAAGTTAAGTGACTAAAAAAATTTTTCAGAGAATATCTATGCTAAAGTGGCGTTTTTGTGCATTGTCCCTGCTGTTACTGCTAATTACTGCCTGTGGGACAGAAAATCAACCTAATTCTAGTTCTACCACTGCCAATAGTCCCGATGCGGGCCGCTTGCAAACGGTGAAAAATCGCGGTAAGTTAATTTGTGGCATTAACGGAGAAGTGCCGGGGTTTAGCTTTGTTAATGAAAAAGGCGAATATTCGGGCTTAGATGTGCAAATTTGCCGAGCTATTGCGGCGGCTATCTTTGATGATCCCTCCAAAGTCGAATATCGTAAACTTAGCCCCCAAGAGCGATTTACTGCCGTACAGACGGGAGAAGTGGATATCCTCAGTCGCAACACCACCTGGACGATTAACCGGGATACCGCTCTGGGGATGGAGTTTATCACCCCGGTTTTCTATGATGGTCAAGGAATTATGGCCACAAAAGCCAGTAATATTAAGAAATTAGAAGATTTAAGCGGAAAGTCCATTTGTGTGCTATCGGGAACCACCACGGAACAAAATCTGGCCGATGCCATGGCAAAAGCGGGAGTTCAAGGTTATAAACCGATCGTTTCCGATGATGTGGAGGCTTTATATACAGCTTATCAGGCGGGGCGCTGTCAGGCTGTCACCTCCGATCGCTCCCAATTGGTGGCCCGGCGCTCGGTTTTTCCCCGACCGCAGGATCATCAATTATTAGAAGTGGTAATATCGAAGGAACCCTTGGCCCCAGCCGTGGCCGATGGTGATCCCGCTTGGTCGAATGCCGTCCGCTCGATCATTTTTAGTTTAATTCAAGGGGAAGAATTTGGAATTAACTCCCAAAATATTGCCACTTTTGCCGATAGCAAAGACCCCAGTATTCGGCGCTTTTTGGGTATTGATGAGAAGTTAGGCGAAGATATGGGTTTAGCCAATGATTTTGCCCAAAGAGTCTTAAAACAGGTGGGTAATTACGGTGAAATTTATGATCGGGAAATTGGTAAACCCCTGCAACTCGATCGAGGTTTAAATAATCTTTGGACAAAGGGGGGTTTATTATATTCTCCTCCTTTTCGTTAGTTTTAAGATTGTGTTTCCTGACGGGGAATATAGACCCCTATGGCCGCTGGAATAACTCGAAACATGGCGGGAGTAGTGCTAGTAATTTCGCCATCGGTGTTAATACTATGGGGTTTACGAGTCTGAATTTGAATTTCTTTGCCGTTAAGAGTTCTCACCCAAGATAATAAACCCTGTTGTCCTCGCGGTAATGTCCACAAAAGCGGGAAAATTTGCCACCAGTGTTCAATTTCTAGGCTATATAAATCTAACCTTTGATCGTCGATTTGGGCATCGTGAGCGATCGGCATTCCTCCCCCATAATAACGACCATTTCCGATCGCTATTTGCAGGGTTTTAACTTTGATATTTTGGCCATCAACACCGATCATAGCGGTAAAAGGACGAGTTTTACTTAATACCTGTAAGGCTGTCCAAGCGTAGGCCAAAATCCCCAAACGTCGCTTTAAACCCTTGTTCAGTTTTTGGGTAATTTTCACACTTAATCCTAAACTAGCCACGTTGAAAAAGTATTTATTATTTACCCAACCTAGATCGATATATTTTAAATTACCTTCGGCAATAATTCGACAGGCTTCGGCAATAGAATTCGGTATCCCTAAAGTCCGGGCCAAATCATTAGCCGTTCCCAAAGGTATAATGCCTAAAGGCAGTTGAGTTTCTACCAACATATCCGCCATAGCATTAAGAGTCCCATCGCCACCACCGACGATAACTAAATCAATATCATAGCGATATTTTTCCAACAAAAAAGGAATATCTTCTACCTTTTTCAAAGGGACGCTGATAATTTCAAAATCCCAATGATTGAGCAGATCAACAGTTTGAGCAAAGTTTTCTTTACCCTTGCGCGAGTGACGATTAATTAGTAGTAAAGCTCTTTTAGTCATAGGTAAGTTTCTCAGTAGCATCAATATCTGAAGATAAACCAACACCAGCTTTTTGAGAGATTGTATATAGGGTTTGCTGAAAAAGTTTTTCCTAGGGGCAGGGTGTAGGGTGTGGGGTGTGGGGTTTTACCGATTTTGAGGAGGTCAATTACCTAATTTTCAGGGAAAAAGTCCCTGAATTTTCCCCTGATCATTCCCATATCTGGTACTTTTGGATTTAAAAAAAGTCTAAAAGTCTTATCCAGCAAGGTTTTTAGATTTATTCAGCAAACCCTATATAAACTTTGCCGCAACCAGAGCCACCAAAGTCTTGTAGGGACTGACAACAGTTGGTTTTCCCACAAGCTGGTGATGGGATTTGAACCCGCGACCGGCTGATTACAAATCAGCTGCTCTACCACTGAGCTACACCAGCATTTTTAACCAACCCATTATAACACAAATAGACCAAGTGGTCACTGAGCCGTGTCGAAGTGTGGATATTTTTTCTTGTCGATCATGTTCATCCCGCTGCTTTCCCTCCCTAGTCAGCTGCCGGAAGACTAGGGACCAATACACGGACGTTCAATGAGTCAAAAGAGATGACCAATAATTAGTTATCAGTGACCATTGACCGTTTAATAAGAGCCAGATTAATCCCCCTATTCCCAAAAGAATAGTCAAAACATAAAACTGTGATTGACCAGAAACATTATACTTTAAGGCACTGCCGCTAAAAATCGTCGCTAAACTGACCAAATTAACCAGACCATCAATAATATAACGATCGATCCAAGCGGTAATTTTTGACAGGCTGCCCACCGCTAAAACCACGGTAAACTGATAGATGCGATCAAGATAGAAGTCATAAGCGAACAAATCTTGCAGGAATCGCAGGATTAACCCGGTTGGTCTCGCCCAAGCTCGTCTTAACTCTACCATTAACCCGATAACTAGGCCAATTACTCCAGAGGCCATCAGTAAGGGAAAACCCCAGACAATGGTGAAACTCTGGTTATTAACGAGAGGATTGGTGAAAGATAGCCAAAAATCCCAACGTAGGGGAATAATCGGGGCCAATAAAACGATTAAAATCAACGATACCATGGGCAAAGCCATCGGCCAGGCCACTTCCGGGGTGCGATGGGTCTTACTTTGGGTTTGTCCCAAAAAGACTAAACGAAAGACCCGAGTAAGATTGACGATGCTAAGACAATTAACAAAGATTAAAACCGCTAATAACCACCAAGGAATCGCCCATTCGCCACTTAACCACCGTTTTAACGTCCAAAACATCCCTAGGGGCATTAAAACCGTCATCCCTGCGGAACCTCCTAAAAAAGCCATGGTTGTAGCCGGCATTCTTGCCCAAATTCCCCCCATTTCCGTGATATTTTGGTTACTGGTGGTGAGAATTAAGGCTCCTGCGCTCATAAACAATAAAGCTTTTGCGACCGCATGGGAGAATAAAATTAGTAAGGCGATATCCACATGACCTAATCCCACCGCAATAAAGACCAAACCGAGATAGGCACTGGTGGAGTGGCATAAAACCCGTTTAATATCAATTTGGGACAAGGCCATCAGAGAAGTCCCAATTGCCGTCATTGTCCCCAAAACTATTAAAACATTGGCCGCGATCGGAGATAGGGTAAACACCGGCTGCAGCTTAATTAAAACATAGGCCCCCGCCGAAACCACGATCGAATTCCGCATGATTCCGGCCGGATTTGGTCCCTCCATCGCCTCATCTAGCCACAAATTCAGGGGAAATTGGGCGCATTTACCCGTTGGACCGGCAATAAGGGCTAATCCTAACAAAGTCGCCGTCAGAGGCGGTACAGGGTTATTTACTGCCCAATTTTCTAACTGAGAAAAACTCAATCCTTCTCCGTAACTGGACAGAGCCACCAAACCCATCAATAAAATAATATCGCCGACGCGCTTGGTTAAAAAGGCATCTCGGGCCGCGGTTACGACCAAAGGTTGAGCATACCAAAAACCGACGAGGAGATAGGTAGAGACCGTTAACATCTCTAGGAAAGCGTAACTGAATAGTAGGGAGTCACTAAGGGCAATTCCTCCTAAAGCTGCCTCAAAAAAGCCCATTAAGCCATAAAATCTCGCCAAAGACCAATCCTTTTCCATGTAGCCAAGGGCATAGATTTGGGCCAAGAGACTGATGAGGGTAATTAGTTCCAGCGTCCCCAAACTGACGGGAGAAAGTTCGATCGAAAGGGATAAACTAAGATCGGCCACTTTTACCCATTCAAAAGCCAGTTTAATCGTCTCTCGATGCCAAATTTGATTAAAAGCGATCGATCCGTGTATTAACCCTAAGACGGTCATCAATAGGTTAATATAAGCTGCCGGCCGCGGACCGGTGCGACTAATAATGCCTAAAGACCAAGGCAAGGTTAAAATCGAACCAATTAAGCCATAAATGGGAATTAACCAGCAAGTGTAAAGGAATAAATCTTTCATTCAGGGGGTTATTCAGTTATCAGTTATCAGTTATCAGTGATCAGGTTTAAGTTTTAAGTTATCAGGTTTAGGTTTTCAATTTTCAACAAATTTAGGCTCTTTCACTGGTTACTGGTTACTGATTACTGATCACTGATCAACGGCCATAAAAAACCAACACTCGATCGAGCAGGGATCGAGTTTAGTCAATTTAGCTATTTTACAGTTAATCCTGCGATCAGGCTAAATGCGCTGTAATAAAGATTTACCGTGGGAATCGGTGCTACAGGTGGCGAATAATTGATATTGACGACTCAGAGCGAGCGCTTGTTCGGTTTCCAGTTGACTGGGTAGCCAGGGTTTGGGATTGCCATAGGCATAAAAAGCCTCAATACCATCAATACCCAATTCTACCGCCGCCGCCACTAAATCGGCCGCGGGGCGATGGTAACGAAAGGGATGAGCCAGAACCACTAAGGCCCCCGCTTGCTGTAAACTTGTAATGACTCTAGAGGCCAAAGCTAGATCTCCTTCCGGTTTGGTTCTTTGCAGATAGGGAGTCAAGACGACATGAGCGGGATCGAAACCATAGCCAAGAATATGCACTTCTGTCTCTAACAAATTCGCCGTAATTTCTACCCCTGTCCAGAGATGGGGTAGAGAACTCTTTAAATGCTGATTTTCTAGCCAAATTTGGGCTTGTCGATAACCTTCGATCGAGTGATGATCGGTAATTGCTAATCCTTTTAGTCCGATATCTAACGCTTGTCTCATCAAGCCTTGGGGACTCATTTGACCATCGGAACAATGGGTGTGAAGATGGAAATTGTAATGGTGGGGACAACTATCATAGCCAATGTTTGCCCACACCGCTTTCAGGGCGAGGGTATCTTGAGCTAGGGGTGGAATTGTAGCAGAAACGACCATGCAGTATTAAGGAAATTTCCCAAAGATTACAAATTGTTAACAATCAGCATAGCAAATACCAAAAAAAATTGGGTAGCTGCTGTTACCGCTAACACCTTTAGAGACTGTTCGTCAATGAATATTAAGCGGCAATCGGAGCCTTCTTCAGTCTCCGCGCTGATTATCGGTTATCGCTGCCCCTACAGGACTCAAAATCTTGCACCTGTTTCGCGAAACAAGACCCTAAAACCCTTACCTCGTCTATATTTGAGATTTATTCAGCCAGCCCTATGTACTAAGCTTTTTGGTACAAGTGTTCTGGCTCCCTCTCTCCGCTCCCTTCTCATAGACAGTCTTGACGAGTAACATAGATACACTAACAGCTTACTATGGACTAAGAATACTAAAGTTTTGACTAGAATGGATAACTATCGGTGGCGAAATAAATAAACCAGATCTAACCGATAGTATCGACCAATTAACCATGGCAGAATGGATTATTTACAAAGAATTTCGCTTTGAAGCAGCCCATCATTTACCCCATTATGAAGGTAAATGTCGCCGTCTCCACGGTCATAGTTGGCTGGGGCGCGTCTATGTGAAAAGTAATCATTTACAGTCCCAAGGCTCACAACAGGGAATGGTGATGGATTTTGGCGAAATTAAACAATATTTACAGCCGCTACTCGATAATTTTCTCGACCATCATTATCTCAATGAAACCACTGGTTTAGAAAATCCCACCAGTGAAGAATTATCGCGCTGGATCTATGAAAAATTGGCAAAAGCTGGTTTACCCAACCTTCATGCCGTCGAAATCTGCGAAACCTGTACCTCTGGATGTACCTATTATCCCTAATCGGCAAGCTATCATTAGCTAGGATGGATGGCAAACCTATCCCACGAATCAGATGAAGGAGGTAGGAGAAACCTGATATGATATCTACTGCCAAGAAACTTTATGACACAGACTTTAATCTTTGGGTAGAAGAAACTGCTAAATTACTTAAAGAAGGTAAGTGGGATTACCTCGATTTAGAAAATCTGATTGAGGAAATTGAGGCAATGGGTAGGAGTGATAAAAAGGCTTTGAAAAGTAATTTAGAAAAGCTATTGCTTCACCTCCTTCAATGGAAGTATCAACCCTCTAAACGTTCTCATAGTTGGCAGTATTCTATCACCGAACACTGTTTGAGATTGTTAGAAGTTTTTGAAGATAGCCCCAGTCTCAAGGTATATTTTGAGGAAGTTTTTGATAAGTGTTATCAAAATGCTTGCCTACTTGCCGCTAGAGAAACAGGGTTAGATAAAAAAACTTTTCCTGAAATCTGTCCTTTTGCCAAAACTGATATCCTCAATCCTGAATATCTACCGGATTAATACTAATATTGAATCAGTCGGCAACATCAAAACTACTGGTTAAAGTTTATGAAATTCCCCGTCACGCTCTATCAAGATGAAGAAGGATGGTACATTGTGGAATGTCCCATTATTCCGGGCTGCCTGAGTCAAGGTGAGACTCAAGAAGAAGCTCTACAAAATATCAAAGAGGCCATTGACTTATGTTGAGAAGTTAGAAAAGAAAAAGGTTTACCTTTAACAATTATAAAACAGCAGGTTAGGCCTTGCTATTGCTCAACCCAACCCCTATTTTCCTATATGTAGGTAGGTGTTAAAAACTGTCAGATATCCCCCTTATTCAGGGAAGATTAAGGGGGGATAAATCCCACAGTTCTCAACTCAATTGTCCTGTTTTTACTTTTTCCCTTGAGATAGTTTGCGATTGATGGCTGAGGCAGTGCCGAGGAATCCGAGAGTGAGAAGTCCGAGGGTTGAAGCGGGTTCGGGAATAGCCGTTAGATTTTGTGAATTTATGGCACCCACTAAGGATAAAGATGGTGTTGTTCCCTGGCCAGATTCAGTGTCAAGACCTATAACTATCTTGTCTAGAGTACCACCAACAGGTATACCAAAGTCGTCTAAATTGATTTTCGCAACGTTTAGGTTAAATCCACCGGCTGATTCTCCTGTATCACTACTCAGGTATGACTTAGTCAATCCACCGATAGTAAGGGATAATTTAAATGTGTCAGGTATTCCCAACTCAAATAAAGCAAGGTCGTCACCTACACCATTGACGAGTAAATTATCATCAAAGCCTAACTCAACAAATGCACCGTTACTTAAAGAAAAAGCATAAGTACCAGGATTGATATCTGTTAGGACATCTGAGAGGCTTCCTCCCGAAGTTGTAAAACTGCCCGAAGAAGAAATTAGACTGTCAACAAAGGCATTATCTTCAAATAGAATTCCCCCTATTTGGGCAGCGTGCGCTGCACTTCCTACCGCCAGACTGATAAGTAGTACCCCCCCCCGATGGAGTGTTGGATAAGTTTCACTAATGACATAAGCAAATACCTCTTAAAAAATGTGGTTCTGCCTGATTTATAATGTTGGATTCTGTAGATGTCAAGCTCTTGCCGTTAAATTTATCAAGTCTTAACAATACTCTAAGTTACTTATACAACTTTGGCCAGAGGTCTAAGACAAAGTCGTCCTAAAAGGATGGGGTTTTAAACTCAGGATTTGCGGTGATACAATAAAGTTAGGCCAAAATGCGATCGCAAGAGATAAAGCATGGTTCAAGCACCCATCGAACCCCAACTTTTCTATCCTGATTCCGACGGTAAACCTATGGCCGACAACACAGTTCAATATCGCTGGATTGTTCGCTTGGTTGCCAATCTCAAGTATTTATTTAAGGAGCAAACCGTCTTTGTCGCCGGGGATTTGCTCTGGTATCCCCAGCAGGTAACTGTACCCCCCGCTCCCCGT
>NZ_JADBUB010000233.1:0-10354 GCF_020245865.1 Microcystis sp. M169S2 | reverse complement strand
TTTTAGACCTTTTGTCAATCAAAAAGTACTGGATATGGGAGTGATCGGGGGGAAATTTAGGCACTTTTTCCCTGAAAATTAGGTAATTGGCCACCTCAAAACTGGTAAAACCCCACACCCCACACCCCACACCCCACACCCCACACCCTACCCCCCGGAAAAACTTTTTGCCGCAAACCCTAACTAAACAGCCCCAAGGTGATTCTCCCCGTTGGCAACCCTAATCCCGCAACAATTAGAGGCAACACCGATGATGACTGGCGCTTCCCCTGCTTTCCACCCACCCGCCGATTCTTCTGGGGTAAAAGTGCAGTGCCATGGACGATTATTATGGCTAGGCATAGGTTGCATCCGTGGGACGGAGAAGGCGGTCATAGATAGGGCAATTAGGGCTGTTTTTCAGCGTTATCACCTCTCTTTAGCCGCTATTGCCGGTATCGCCACCCTTGACATCAAAGCTGATGAACGGGGTTTAATTACCTACTGTCAGGAGAAAGGATTGCCCCTAAAAACTTTTACTGCCGAGGAGTTGAGAGATATTAAGGTCCCCAATCCCTCAGCTATTGTCAACAAGCAAGGGGGAACTCCTAGCGTCGCCGAAGCCGCCGCTTTAAAAATGGGCGAGATTTTGCTAGTCAGCAAGCAAATAGAAGCAAAATCGGTGACGGTGGCGGTTTCTTTGGCAGCAAGGGAATATAGAGGATACGAAATCGATGCTTAAACAGGTTTTATTTCTTAGTAATGGTCATGGTGAGGATTTAAATGCTAGTTTAATTGTGGGGGAATTACAAAAAATTCAGCCCCAATTATCTATAGCTGCTTTGCCTTTAGTGGGAGAGGGAAAAGCTTATCAAAAATTGCCAGTACCAATTATTGCCCCCACTGCCACTATGCCATCGGGGGGAATTATTTATACCAATCCTTTTAATTGGATTAAAGATATTGGGGCGGGATTAATCGGTCTAACTATTAAACAAATTCAGGCAGCTTTTAAAGTTAGCAAGAATTGTGATTTATTGATAGCAGTGGGGGATATTGTGCCGATTGCGATCGCTCGTTCAACTGGTCGTCCTTTTGTGGCTTTTATTGTTTCTACTTCCAGTTATTACGAAGGTACAATTAAATTACCTTTACTGACAGAATTATGTTTAAGATCAGACAAGTGTTTAAGGGTTTTTACCAGAGATAAATATACAGCAACAGACCTACAAAATCGGGGTATTAAAAAAGCGATTTTTGCTGGCTATCCGATTATGGATGTCTTAACACCAACGGGTAAAGATTTGGAATTAGATAGTCAAATTCCCATGATTGCTTTATTAGCGGGGAGTCGTTTACCCGAAGCTTTGAGTAATTTAGCTTTACAGTTACAAGTCTGTGAGGAAATAGTTAAAATTAAACCGATGCAGTTTCGGGCTGCTATCATTCCTAGCATCAGAGAAACCGACTTAGAAAATTTGGCTAAACAAGAGGGATGGCATTATTTAGGAGCGGGAAAACTAGAGAAAAATGGGGCTAAGGTGTGCTGTTATCGTGATGCTTTTGCCGATATTCTACACCATTGTGACGCTTGTTTAGCCATGGCGGGGACAGCAGTAGAACAAGCGGTAGGATTAGGAAAACCCGTCCTACAAATACCCGGATTTGGTCCCCAATTTACCTACCCTTTTGCTGAGGCACAAATGCGCTTATTAGGGGAATCGGTGATAACTATTGGAAAGAAACCCACGGAGGTGAATTTATTTAAAAATGCTGCGGTTAAAATTATCGATATTTTGGCAGATTCTCGTTATTTACACAGATGTTTAGAGAATGGCAAAATTAGAGTGGGAGAGTCCGGAGGTAGCAGGAAGATTGCCGAGGAAATTTATATAAATCTAGACTCTGTTAGGGCAGCGTAATCCAGCTTAAAATTAGCTCAATTACCTTTTATAGTCATTTCAATTAAGATTGAGAATATCAATCCCAGAGTTTCTAAGGATTTTGTCGGTCTAGACTGTATCAGACTTATCTGAAATGACTATAATTAACCATAGTGATTTTCCCGAACAGATAAAAACTCAGCCACCCCTTGATTAAAAGTTTCAGGTTCCCCTAAAAATGCCCAATGATTACCCGGTATCTTTTTAATCTCTAGAGAAGTTAAATACTTTTTATAGGATTGAATTTGCCAAGTAGTGCGATTTAATCCCTGTTGAGGAAGGATCAATAAACTGGGAATATCTAAAGCTTTAGTTAATCCGGCAAACCCCATGACATCCTCAAAAATTTCCCCGCGTGCTGATAAAGTAAATTTACTGCTCCAACTGCCATCAGCTTTTTGTTCGATGGCATTTTTAAACACCTCTTCCTGTAAATTTGACCAACCTTTATATTGTTTTAATTGACGAGCGATCGCTTCTATGCTCTGATAACTATCAAAGGAACGAGTAATCTTTAAAAAGGGCAAAACTTGATAGAGAATTGGAAAAGTTATCCTCATCCAACTAGGCATTTTATCGATAAAAAAGGGATCGACTAAAATTAAACTCTTAAATACTTCTGGCTGTTGAGTTGCCCAAATTGCCGCTATTTTAGCACTCCAAGAATGACCTAAAATATGTGCTTGCGTCCAACCTAAATGATTAATTAAAGCCCTCAAATCGCCGATATAATCCTGAAAGTGATAACCGGTTGCGGGTTTACCGCTTTCCCCATGTCCCCGCAAATCTGGGGCAATAACTTGATAATTTGAGCGTAAATAATCGCCCAAACTTGACCAAACCAAAGCATGATCCGCCATGCCGTGCAATAATAGTAGAGGGATACCTCGATCGCTCCATTGTAAATAGGAAATTGTCATCGAGTTATTGGTAAAAGTCCGGCGTTGTGGCATAAATTCTCGGCTGATTTTTACTCTATAATTTAAATATCACTTAATAAAACTTCATACAATGGCACTACAATCGCCGCTCACTGTCACTAGCTTAGAACAATTGTCTTGGACATGGCAAGGTAACACCATCCCCTACACCGTGCGGGGAGAAGGACAACCCCTAGTATTAATTCACGGTTTTGGGGCATCTATCGGTCATTGGCGCAAAAATATCCCCGTTTTAGCGGAAAATGGCTATCAAGTCTATGCCCTAGATCTCTTGGGATTTGGGGGTGCGGATAAGCCCGCTTTAGATTATAGTCTCAACCTTTGGCAGCAGCAAATACAAGACTTTTGGCGGGAAAAAATCGCAAAACCGACCGTATTTGTCGGTAATTCCATCGGGGGACTGATTACCTTAATGCTGATGGCAGAATCTCCCGAAATCACTGCCGGAGGCGTAATTATTAACTGTGCCGGAGGATTAAACCATCGTCCCGAAGAATTAAATTTCCCTTTGCGTTTAATCATGGCTGCCTTTACCGGTTTAGTTAGTTCCCCCGTGACAGGAAAGTTTATTTTTGAACAGGTAAGGCAGAAAAATCGCATCCGTAACACTTTAAAACAGGTTTATCGGGATCATACCGCGATTACCGAGGAATTAGTCGAAATTCTCTATCAACCCTCCTGTGATGCGGGTGCGTGGGGAGTGTTCGCATCGGTGTTGACAGCACCCCCCGGACCTTCTCCCCAGGAATTATTACCGCCAATCGATCGCCCTTTATTGGTACTCTGGGGAGAGGATGACCCTTGGACCCCGATCGCTGGTTCGGTAATTTACCAAGAAAGAGCTAAAATGGGAAATAATACCCAATTTTATCCGATTGCCAAAGCTGGTCACTGTCCCCACGATGAACATCCCGAAAAAGTTAATCAATTAATTTTGAGTTGGCTGTCGGAAATGGGGATTTAGTCAGTTATGGAAGATTTTAGCGATTAATAGTTACTGGAGAAATCTGCCAATCGGGGCGAAGATTTTTCGCCCCCCGGAGATAGACGTGCTGCATTTCCCCTTGTAGTTTGGGAGTATTAACGTGGAGAATTACGCGAATACACTTTTCTAGACTACCAGCGACGTGCATCTGTTGCACATCGAGGAGGGGGACATTTTGCCAGTCGGGACGTTCGCGAGCGATAGCAGCGGGGAAAATCGTGTCTAAATCCTGAGTTGCCGTAAAGATAATACTAACAATATCATCGGGATCGAGACTATTGTGAATTTCGATCGCTTCGAGGAGTTCTGTTACTGCTTCTCGTATAGCTTCAATAGTATTAACCGTTACCGTCGTTGCTCCCCGAATGGCTCGAACCTTCCACTGCACGATTGTCATCCTCCACTAATCCTGATGAGTCAATTTTAGGGGTTAACGCGCCCTTTTTCTCGACTTTAATCTGGTCATCAGGGTCGGTATAACCACAATAGTTGTCCGTTAACTTCCAATTCAAATTCTAGACGCTGTAGGGTTTTTTGTAATCCTGGGGGTATTTGGGAACGATTGCCCGTCAGACGACTGAGCAGGGGTTTCGGTTCTTCGATAGTCTGACATTTAGTTTTATCTGGGGGTAATCCTGCCAATTCTAGCGCCCAAAGTCGGGCATCTTCCTCGGTTCCCAGGCGATCAACCACTCCTAATTCTAACGCCTGTTGACCGGTAAAAATGCGCCCATCGGCAAAACTTTTCACCTGATTGACATCTAAATTTCTCGCTCCGGCGACGGTTTGCAGAAATTGCTGATAACTGGTATCGATCATATCCTGGAGAATTCTTTCTTCTTCATCAGTTAATTCTCGATCGAAGGAGAGAATATCTTTATAAGGGCCCGATTTAATCACTTTAAACGAAACTCCCACCTTATCCAACAATCTTTCCAGATTGTTCCCCCTCAGGATAACACCGATCGAGCCGGTAATCGTGCCGGGGTTAGCCATAATATAATTAGCCCCCATACCGATATAAACGCCGCCAGAGGCGGAAATATTGCCAAAACTAGCGATTATTTTCGTGTTTTTTTGTAACCGCTTCAATGCTTCATAAATTTCTTGGGAATCCCCCACGGTTCCCCCGGGGGAGTCAATGCGGAGAAGTAGGGCGGGATATTGCCTTTCTTTGACGATTTCTAGGGCTTTTAAGACCCTTTTGCGGGTATCGGAGGCAATTGCACCTGTAATTTCTATTCGAGCGATTTGTTTGCGGGTTTTCGGTTTAAAAGGCCAGACCATCAGGTTTAAATATCTCTCAAAAAAGGACTCTCTCTAATCTAACGCTTTGATCGTTCTAGGTTAAGCAAACATTATCACATTTTGGGCGCACGCAGTTCGATCAACTCACTGACCACGATGCGCCCCTACCATTGGCGCGATAATATTATTGTAGGGGCGAATCGTATTCGCCCTCTTTTAATAACTTTTGCTGCTCACCATCAGTGAGAGAAGGTCACAAATAGTAGATGCAGCCTCACAATCATTTGCTTGATATAGAGGCTTTTTTGAGTGTGATTGAACCAGTAGCAAAACAAAAGTTTGCAGCGATTAAATTAAAACATGATCAGATTTTTGGTCGAGCGATTGCCTCTTTACGCAAACAGCATCAACTGCGACAATCAGATATTATAGGAGTATCCGAGCGTCAAGTGAGACGCATTGAACAGGGAGAAGGAACAAAGGTAGAAACCCTTAATTTATTTGCCCAAGCTCACAAAATGGAACTTAATGATTATCTTGATGCTGTTGCTCAGTTAATCGATAATACTTCAGTAGATTTGCTCTAGTCTTAGAGCTTATTTATCAAGTAAACATCAAAATAAATGTAGGGCGATCATTCCTCGATCACCCTAGTTTTTCTGACAAGAACTTCTCATATTCCGCAGTCAAAGTAGGGTATGCCACTTTCTATCTTTTCTTTCTTTTCCGGGTTTTTCCAATTGGGACACCAATCGCTAAGAGGTCTGACAAATGAGCCTCTTTTATATTCATTCTCTATTATTTGTAGAGCGTTATTAGCATCTTGCTTGGTTGGGAATAAGATGACACTCACATAAAATCCTTTTCGTTTAAATAGCTTATTTTTACCTCGATATTGTGGCAATCGTCTTGGTAGTTGTTCTATTTCCCATTGTGCCTCTTGAAGGCCTCGATCTGAACCATAAATAACACCATAGGATGGAGTTTGGGAAGATACTTGGGCAGCAAGGCCAATGCTTAATATTAAAGTAGCTAAAATTAAACACTCTCGATTCTTCATACTATTTGGCTCCCTATAATTGTTAAATAAGTTTCAAATTTATTGGCCACTTCCAAGTCTTTTACCGCATTTATTATTAATAGGTATAGTGTCTAAAACAACTTCTCCTTTCTTAAAAGGTATAGTGTTTAAAACAATTTCTCCTTTGGTAACACAAGCATCATCAAGTTTAGTTTCTGGTGAAATTGTTATCTTTGTTGTCTCGACATTATCAAAATTTGCACTCGTTAAATTCGTATTAGATAAATCTACATTAGTCATTTGACTCTTGATAAATTTTGCACCCTGCATATCAGCACCAGTGAAATAAACATCTGTTAGATTCGCTTCACTAAAATCAGATTCTCGTAGTTGTGAACCCTCAAATAATTTTACGTTTTTAATATTAGAGTTCGTTATGTCCGCTTTATCAATTACTACTCCTAATGGCTTTTTATCCACCGTCTCAACTTGATCAACATCATTTAATACCATACCTTTGAGATTGGCTCCATATAAGTTAATTTCTGGCTGAGGATATGGCTTGTTATTATCAACAGTAATTAATTGCGATTCAGCTAAATAAGTGATAACTTTTCCTTTACGTTCACCATCCAATTGTTCTAAAACAGAGAGAGTTAAAGCTTGAGCGGTCGGTCTAAATTCTGTCAGTAACCTTTCCTCTGAATTTGATTCTTTAGAACCGGGTGTTTGTTTGCTTTTTTTTGTCTCTACAATTAAACCTTGCATTTTGGAAAAATAATCAGTCAAAATTTCCTGCTGTTTTCGCTCTTGTGCAATTTGATAATCTCTAAAGTCGGCTGCAGAATTCAGATAGAAAGCGCCCAGGGCTAACATTAGAGGTACTATCAATAATTGTAGCCAATCCCAAAAGCTTTTTTTCTGAAAGCCCGACCATTTAAAATTTGATATCCAGTTAGATACTATCGCTACATTGGCTATAATAAGTAGTAATAATAATAATGGAAGTATCCCCCTTAGCCAGGGCATATCAGTGACGAACCCATAACCATCATTTATTAGACCAATTGCAACAACTATTAAAAAGGCAAACAAAAACAAGAATATGTACGGCAAAATTTTTCGATTGCCCAAAAAATCTCCAAGTTTGCTATGTTGAAGCTTCGGTGAAACTTGCTTTAAATAATCCTCATAACTTAGGTCGGGGGGAATTGGTTTTGTATCTCCAGAATATTCATAATCTGGATTGCCTGTCAATATCCGAAAAGCCAATTCCTTACCTGTGATTGTCTTATTAGGTGAATTTTCTGGTAAGTCCTGTAACCATCTCAAAGCATATTTAAGTCGTTCTATAACTTCGTCGCTTTCAAAGGGTGATTTAACATCAGGAAGAATTCTTAGGTCAAAATCACGAATATCGTGGCGTTTTAGGAGTTGCAGTTCTTGTTTTTCTAGAGTTCCTAAACTAAAGAAATGCGTGTTCGATAAGCTAATTCCATAATGCCACGTTTGATATTTTTCTCGCCATTCGACTAGCTTGCCATAATATTCGCTTTCTGTCCGCACATTTTCTTCAATGCCGATAATTAAAGAAGCCAACTCTGAAGTTATCATTAATATAAACCCCTGTTATTTATGTTTTTTTATAAAAAGTTAGAGAGAGTTTGAATATCCGTGAGGACTAGCACTATATACCTATTCCTCAGAATAGCAGAAAGTCCTTAACCAGAGACATTTACTTAATATAATGTTACTTTTCTCGTCCTTAAAAATTGACTGTTTATCTGATGAGTTTGTTTCTGGATTAAATCAGGTTTATCGCCCAGTTTGGTTGATCTTTTTTAAGGATGAAATTGTCTTTTATGTTGGTGAAATAATCCAGATTTTACTAGACTTTTCCGACTTCGATTAATTCGAGTAATTGTGCTTCAGTTAGCTGAGTAATGCCCAATTCTAGGGCTTTTTCTAGCTTAGAACCCGCCGCTTCTCCTAGCAGTAAATAATCGGTTTTTTTGCTCACAGAACCCGTCACTTTCCCCCCAGCTTTTTCGATTAATTCTTTCGCTTCCTCCCGTTTGAGAGTTGGTAAAGTGCCAGTAATGACAAAGGTTTTCCCTGCTAAAGTCGCTTTTGTGGTGGTGGTTTTTGCTGCTGCGGCAAATTGTAAACCTGCTGCCTGTAATTTAGCGACTAAATCCCGATTAGCGGCGATTCTAAACCAATCATAGACCGATTGAGCGATTTCTTCACCGATACCATAGACAGAGGCTAAATTAGTCACGCTGGCGTTAGCTAACTCCTCCACAGTCCGAAAACTTTCGGCGAGAATTTTGGCGTTAACGCTGCCCACATAGCGAATTCCTAGCCCATAAAGTACCCTCGACCAGCTTTGATTTTTGCTCTGAGCCATAGCTGTAATCAAATTTAAGGCTGATTTCTCGCCCATTCGGTCTAATTTGGCAATTTCCGTTTTTTCGAGGCTGTAGAGGTCAGAAATGGCGGTAACTAATCCCTGTTCAATCAGCAAAATTACCACTTTTTCCCCTAATCCCCGGATATCGAGAGCATCGCGACTAGCCCAATGTACCACACTTCCCCGCAAAATCGCCGGACAGGAACTATTGACACAGCGCGTCACCGCTTCCCCCACCGGACGGACTAGGGGAGATTGACATTCAGGGCAATTAGTGGGCATCTGGAAGGGTAAGGTGTGGCTAGGACGCAATTCTGGCAGGATTCTGACCACTTCCGGGATAATTTCCCCCGCTTTGCGGATAATTACCGTGTCACCGACGCGGATATCTAATTCGGCCACTCGATCGCTATTATGTAAAGTAGCCCTTTGTACGGTGGTTCCTGCTACCTGTACCGGTTCCATCACCGCCATGGGTGTGACTGCGCCGGTGCGTCCCACATTGACGATAATATCTTTAACTACCGTGGGGACTTCTTCGGCTGGATATTTTAAAGCGATGGCCCACCGGGGGAATTTTTGGGTGAATCCTAACCGATTTTGTCGCTGTAAATCGTTGATTTTGACTACGACACCATCGGTCATGTAGGCTAATTGATGACGTTTTTCTTGCCAATCTTGATAGTATTGCGCCACTTCTTGCAGGGATGGACAGAGTTGACGGTGGGGATTAACCAGAAATCCCATGCTTTCTAATCTATCTAAGGATTGCCATTGAGTAGTGATATGGTTATCGTCTAAATGCAGGGTATAGGCAAAAAATTGTAAGCGTCTTTTATCAACTATTTTCGGATCTAATTGTCGTAGGGTTCCTGCTGCGGCATTGCGGGGATTAGCAAAGAGAGATTCTCCTTTTTCTTCTCTTTCTTGATTGATTTTATCGAAGGTATCGAGGGGTAAAAAAGCTTCGCCGCGCACTTCCACAATTGCCGGGGGATTATCTATATTTAAGCGTAAAGGAATAGAGCGAATTGTCCGCACATTGGGGGTAATATCTTCGCCAGTGACTCCATCCCCTCTGGTAACACCTCTGACTAAAAAGCCGTTTTCGTAGGTTAAAGCTAACGCGGAACCATCGATTTTTAATTCACACACATATTCCGTGTCTTGGGTTTCATTTATATATCTTTGCCAACGGTTGCCCCATTTATTTAATTCTTCGAGGTTAAAGGCATTTTCGAGACTATACAGGGGAATATTATGACGGACAGAAACGAATTGACTAGAGATTTTATCCCCGACTCTTTGGGTGGGACTATCGGGGGTGATTAATTGAGGATAACGCTTTTCTAGGTCTTCTAATTCCCGATAAAGTTGATCATAAACGCTATCGGGTATAAAAGGATCATCAAGAACATAATAAGCATAACTGGCTCTTTGTAGTTCTGTTTTTAGTTGTTGGCAGCGTTGTTGGATTTCTAAGGGGATAGTCATAATCGTTAATAATGCTACTGGGCAAAAACCATTTGAGGAGTTAATTTTAAATCGGGAAATGTCACCGATATTATCCTATCTTCGTTGTGAAATTCTGCCAGTTCATAAAATCCCGAAATCAGGGTTAAAACCGATATTTTTAGAGTAATAGGATCGATAATCCAGTATTCAGGAATGCCTCTTACCGCATATTCTGAACGCTTATAACGGTAGTCATCATCGGCATTACCGGGGCTAACAATTTCTACAACTAAGAGGGGAGGAAATTCAATCACTGCTGTGGTCATATTTCTAATCTCTTGACATTGTTCGGCAGTTAAAATCATTAAG
>NZ_JADBUB010000232.1:0-2796 GCF_020245865.1 Microcystis sp. M169S2 | reverse complement strand
TCCACCTAGGGCCATGAAGGCGCAGGGGAAGAGTAGTAAACCAGACCAACCGATGAAGACGAAACGGTCTCTTTTGAGCCAGTCATCGAGAGCATCAAACAGCCCTCTTTCTGGGGCGCGTCCGACAGCAATGGTCATGGGTATTTTTCCTCTTGCTTAACTGAAATCACGGGCAAGATTTCTTAACTTTTTTGAGTCTGGGATTACTCCCATTGTCTTATAAGATGGCGCGATCGATTGACTGGATTAGCTTAACTAAACTAGCTGCGATCGCTGGTTAATCCTCACAAACTGTAAAAGATTAACGTTTCTTAAACTAGCACAAGCTAGACAATAATTTCGAGTTCGGTAAGACTTTGGTTTCTTGTGGCCTCTATCTACCTTTAACCATTATTAGCAAAAAATTACAAATCTATACAACTTGACTCATAATTGATTTTTTGTACACATAAAAACTTTTTTGTCAATGAGTATTTATATTCATTTTTTTAATTGATCGCCACTCGCAATCCTCTAGGGGTTGCTCTAGCAATTGACAATCGAAGCATTCCTCGGCCTCGGTTTTCAGGGTAGCGATAATTATCTCTAGGGTCAAATCTGGGGCTAAATTCAGCTTTTGAGGGGCGGCAGTGGCGAAAACTTGCTCAAACAGCGAATTATCTTGCTCTAGCACCATCGAACCATGTTGGAGAACCGAGGAACCCCGTTGCAGTTGGGCGCTCCCAATAAATTTATTTCCCCAATTATCGACTAAATCCGCACCGGTAGCTGTACCGAAACAGTTAGCAGAATGGATATATCCCCGGCCGGCAGCACCGTAGGACAATTCTAGACCGAGATTTTGCCAGCCTGTGATTAAAAATTGACAGATTTGCTGGTAAACTTCCCTAACATTCCCCTTCATCCCCGAATTTACCACCATATAAGTCAAATCCCCCTGATGTAGTACGGCCCGTCCACCAGTAGGACGACGAACTAGGGAGATTTTTTGACCTTGCCAAGTCAAATCACGCCAAAAATCAGGATATTGCCGTTGATGATAGCCCAAGGAAATAGCTGGGGGCGACCATTGATAAAAACGCAGAGTCGGGGGATGATGACCACAACGGTGTTGCTCTAGTAACCAAGAATCGATCGCCATTTGTCGCTCTGCCGATGAGACAATTGGAGGGATATAACGCCAAATTTTAGCTGCCACCAAAGGATTCTCGTAACATTTCATCATTATTATCTGCTACCGTCGCCACGAGAGTAATTGCTCGCGAAATCTCCCCGGGAGACAAATCGGCCACAGTACGCTGAGAAATCACCACCACCTGCTCATTCATAATGGCAAAATGAGATTCAAAGGTTTCGGCACAATTCATCGCTAATAACTTGCGAGTTAATCCCAATTCATCCTTAACGGGCAATTTCAGCACAGAAGACCACACCGTGAGAAAATCATCATCGCTTTCCCCGGTTAACTGCACAAACACCTCAACGCTACCATACTGAAACTTCCACAGATAACCTTTTTCTGTGTGTTGTACCATAGCAGTATCATTCTGCTGCAGAGTAGAAATAACCATTTCAATCATTTCTTGGTGACTGCTCGTACTAGCCAGAAATTCATCGGTCATTGACTCTATTGCTTCTGAAGTCGCTAAACTTTCTGTGGTCATAAAAATTCTCTAAACTCGATCGATCACAATCTTATCCCAAGAGAAAAGAAAAAAAGACATTCGGGTTGGGGTTTTGGGGTTTTGGGGTTTTAGTTGAATTTCCCCACTTTCCCCACTTCCCCAATTACTCAAAATTTTATGAAGCATTTGAGTAAACACCTGACTTGATCGATGACAATGGCTCTATCCCGTTCTAGCTGTCAATAATTATGCAAAGTCTTTTTCAACGTTCCCTAACTGAGACCAATTCTGGGGAAGAAGATACCCGTAGTCGTATTCTACAGGCCGCTTTACGTTTATTTGCCGCTAAGGGTTATGAAGGAACCACGACTAAAGACCTAGCAGGAAAGGCAAATGTGGCAGAAGGAACTTTATTTCGTTATTTTCCCAACAAAAAGGCGATTTTAATCGAAGTGGCCACTAGGGGATGGGTGGATATTCTCACCGACTTGCTGACGGAATTGAGCGAAATGGGCAGTTATAAAGCGGTAGCGCAGGTGATGCGACGTAGGGTGTTGAGAATGCGAGAAAATAGCGATTTATTGCGAGTTTGTTTTATAGAGGCACAATTTCACCCCGAATTAAAAGAGCGGATTCAATCGGAGGTAATTGCTAAAATGACCGATGTGGCCGAGGCTTTTTTTCAAACAGCGATCGATCATGGTATCTATCGTCCCATGAATCCGAAAATTGTGGCCCAGGTTTTTCTTGGAATGTTCGCAATTGCCGGTTTTTCCAGTGAAACTATTTTAGATAGCAATGCTTCCCCCTTAGCTTTACAAGAAATGGCCGAAGGTATTGCCGAAATTTTTCTGAATGGAGTGTTAGTTAAGTAGGGTTTGCTGAAAAAGTTTTTCGTGGGGGTAGGAGTCAGTAGCCGGTCGTTTCAGGCTTTGTTGCCCTCTTTTTTTGTACCAGTTTATATAACTGGACTTCCCCGTTGACAAAAAGCCATAAGCTGTGCTGTAGAAGGGATTAAAAGAATTTCCAGCGCCCCGTTACTGGCTACAAATTAGGGAAACTCCCAATAAATCTAACGCTTTTTGTTGCAGTTGGGTCGGTCGAGTTATCTTAGAAAAACGATAACTTCCCTCCCTAATCGTACATTCCACTGTATTCAAGCAAATTGTCC
>NZ_JADBUB010000231.1:0-5629 GCF_020245865.1 Microcystis sp. M169S2 | reverse complement strand
TAGACCTCTTGCAAAAGTCTTAAGTCGATCCTTTTACAGCAACATTTTTGAAGATTATCAACTACTAATAAATAATTAACTGAAAGTCCCTCCCATTATTGTTTCTATCGTTTGTTTTCGGATTTATGCAAGAGGTCTAATGAAGGCTCTACCGAACCTGTCATGCAAAACTATCAACAACTCATGCTTGTAAAGCTTGTACAATAGGGCTTTGAGTTTTTGTTAGATTGATATTTATCAACTTTAGAGCATTGCTGGACAGAGAGGGAGCTTGGGGAATTTTCTACAGTGTAAGTTCGGAAGAACCATTATGAATTATGAATTATGAATTGGGGAGTGGGGCGTATTTTCAGTAAACAGTAAACAGTAAACAGTGAACTGATAACTGATAACTGATTACTGATTCAGTAAACCCTAATTAAAAGACTTTTTTGATTGCCTCGGTCAGTTTTTGACTGATTAAATCGTTACCGTCTCGACTAAGATGAATATTATCGATATAGAGGGAATCAGGAGTAGGATGTGCTTGAAAAATGGGCAGAAAATCTAGATAAAAAATCTGCTGGTTGCTGGTGAAATCCGCTAGTCTTTGACGGGCTTTTAATTCATAATCTCGTCCCTGTTTTTGAGCTTCGCGAATGAGGGGAGTAATAGCGATAATTAAACGGGCTTGATTAGCCTGAGCAAGGGCTTGAATTTGGGCAAGAGCGGTTAAATTATTGCCCACTCGATCGCCCCCTTCTTGCACCGGTGGTAGGGGAGGATAACGCTTAAAATATCGATCGTACAACTCGATTAAAGCTAAAGCTGGCCGGCGAGCGGGATAATTAATTTCTCGTCCCACCACCGCCGAACTAGGAGCTAAAGCGAACAGATCATCGGTGTTCATTAATAACACAATCACCTGAGATTCAAAGGTGCCGAAACGTCGCAGATAGGCCAATTGATTGCGCGGTCCCCAAGAATTAGCGGAAGCATTGAGAACTTGCACCGAATCCGTCAGATTTTGGCCTAAATTTTTGGTGATTAAAGCAGAAATGGTCTCTTTTTGATCTGTCCACCAGGAGCCATTAGCGATCGAATCACCGATTAACATGATTCTCGTCGTCTCCGGGGGCCGTTGGGGTGTAATCGGATCGCTCCGCATCGAATACTGATTAACGGCGATAAAATTGGAAAACCGGCGCGTTTGTTGATTAGGAGCCAAAAGATAGCCAATTTCGGCATCAGCTTTGTAAATAAGCGGATTACCGAACCCGAAGACAATTCTTAAAATAGCCTCAAGGAGAAGGCCAAGGGCGAAAAGAACGCCTAGAATGATTAAAGACAGCCGAATGATACCAATTTCTAATAACACGGATAGATGAGAGTTAGCTAATTTATGATCCTAAAGTGTCTCATACTTTCCACATCCATCTCATGAAAAGGAGTTAAGGGCAATGTCAGACTTAAATCGTGGCATTATGAAATTCGAGGGAGCCGATAAACCAGCAGTAGTGGCGATATCGTCCATTATCGTTATCGGTAGTATTATTGCGCTGATCGTTTGGGCAATGAAAGTTGCCTACATCTAGTTAGGGTTTGCGGCAAAAAGTTTCTCGTGGTGGCAGGGTGTGGGGTTTAGGGTGTAGGGTGTAGGGTTGTACCCCTTTTCATCTGATAAATTACCTAATTTTCAGGGAAAAAGTCCCTAAATTTTTCCCTCGATCCCTACCAATGGCTGGCACTTTTTGATTTCCCAAAAGTCTAAAAGTCTTAACCAACAAGGTTTTTAGATTTATTCAGCAACCTCTAGTTAACTAGATTAATTTCGCTCACTTTTGGCATCACTCGGTTTAAATTTCTGGCCATCACGATCTCACCTCTTGTCCCCTTGAGCCTGTAGGATAGGGTCAAGGGAGAAATTGCTAGTTCCCTCTATTGCGCTTGCTAGTCACACTCGACTCGAAACAGATCATCGATGAGCAGATCAACTTCTGTTTTAACAGAACTGTTGCAGTTACTCCCTCAATGGCGATCGCAGATGTACTTCAAAGCATCCCTGACCGCGCTATCCCACGCCATGGAGGATCAGGTTTTAGCGGAAGACGATCAACCATTAGTGATCGCCAGTTTTCAGCGTGAGCGCTTTTATCGTCAAGAGGCCCATCGCTATCGACGCATTGCCCACAAAAGCGGGCAAGTTTATGTTTTGTCGGCCCCAGAAACCGATTTTAAGCATAGTTCCGACGTTTACGAGACGATCGCTTTTCAACCGGATGACAGTTTAGCCCAAGAATGGCATCTAGTGGTTATCGGTCGCCATTATGCTAGTTGTTTGATCTGTCGGGAACGAACCCATCTGGTAGCCGAAGGGGAAAATAGGGC
Organism: Microcystis sp. M169S2; assembly: GCF_020245865.1. Taxonomy (NCBI): domain Bacteria; kingdom Bacillati; phylum Cyanobacteriota; class Cyanophyceae; order Chroococcales; family Microcystaceae; genus Microcystis; species Microcystis sp. M169S2. The sequence goes on along the minus strand of NZ_JADBUB010000231.1, from coordinate 3,262 downwards.
AGCTATGGATAATAATCGCCGTTTTGAGGGGATTTGGACGAGTGATCGCCATGTGAGTCAACAGGCCGCCCAAATTCTTTTAAATCATATTCTCGATTATCGTCCCGAACTGGCGGACAAAATTAGGCGCGCTCAAGAAGAATACCTGATCTGTGAACTGACGGACAGGGATCATCAAGAGGAACCGGATCCCTTTGTCCAGCGATTGGTCACTTATTTGCAAGCGGGACAGTATAAACTGCTGAAAGCCAATCGTTCCCTAGCATCGAAAGAACACAAGGAAAGACTGATCAACTCGGTGACAGCGGCGATCCGTCGTTCCCTCGATCCGGAAGATATCCTCCAGGTGGCAGTGCGGAAATTGGGCGAGGGATTAGGGGTCTGTCGCTGCGTGGTCTATCGTTGTAAGGAAGCCGACATTAACGCCACCATCGAACACGAATTTTTAAACTCCGGCATTAGTTCCATCAAAGGACAAAAATGGCCCCTGAAAAATAATCCTCTTTTTCAGGAAGTGCTGGAATTGAGAGAATCCCTGAAAATCGAAGACGCTATTCACGATCCCCGTCTCCCCGGCGATTCCATTCAAAATCTCGTGCGGGAATGTTCCATCTATTCCTGGTTATTAGTGCCGATTTTTTACCAAAGTCGTCTCTTGGGAATGTTGGAACTGCATCACTGTGGACCCGATACCACCACTTGGAAAAGCGAGGATGTCGCCCTTGTGGATGCGGTGGCCACTCAAATCGGAGTCGCCCTCATTCAAGCAGAAGCCTACGCTAATTTACAGGATTTAAATGAACAATTAGCCGCCCTCGATCGCACTCGTTCTAATTTAGTCGCCATTACCGGCCACGAATTACGCACCCCCCTCTCCACCATTCAAGTCTGTCTAGAAAGTTTGGCCTCGGAACCGGATATGCCGGCGGAAATGCGCCAAATTATGCTTGATACTGCCCTGAAAGATGCGGAACGAATGCGTAAATTAATCCAAGATTTTTTAACTCTGTCCAGGTTAGAAAGTGGCCGGGTTAATTGGAATCCCGAAGCTTTATCCCTATCGGAATGTGTGGAGTTAGCCATCAGTCACGTTCACTCCCGCAATCTCGACAACGAAAACCCACAAATTATCAATCTTGTCCCCCCTAATCTGCCCTTTGTTTTAGCCGATGGCGAGTGGTTGGTGGAATTACTCTCCAAACTTCTCGATAATGCCTGTAAGTTTACCGGACGGGAGGGAAATGTCTCGATCGAAGTCGCTTCGGGAAAACCAAAAACTCTAGAAGTAACCATTTCTGACACCGGACGCGGGATCGAACCCAATCTTTTAGAACAGGTTTTTGATCGCTTTTACCAAGAGGAAGGGGCCCTGCGACGCAGTGCCGGGGGAACCGGTTTAGGACTGGCTATCTGTCGTCAGATCGTCAATGGTTGGGGCGGCGAAATTTGGGCAGAATCGAGGGGCAAAAATAACGGCAGTCAGTTTCATTTTACTATTCCAATATTTAAAGATAAAACTAACGATAATCCCCCAAATACCGCTCCGAAAAAATCCTCCCGTCGTCCTGCTAGTAAACGTAAATAGCGGCTGGTTGCCCGTTTAGTTTTGGCTCTCTACTCGTGATACTAAATCCAGTTATTAAAAACTGGTTATGTATTCCCCCTTTTGCCTCTTGCCTCTTGCCTTTTGGCTGTCCTGATATGTAGCATATATTTAACGGATTTAGTATGACTTCCTATTCCTTTTCTTCATCAAAAACTAAACAAAAAAGCATTAAAAAAGAAGCATCAAATCCCCAGGATATATAATAAACTTAAAAGAGTAATCAATTAGTCGTTTTTAGGTGAAAAAATTATGGGACGTGCCAAGAGAGTGGTTTTAGCTTATTCCGGAGGAGTCGATACTTCCGTCTGTATTCCCTATCTCAAACAGGAATGGGGAGTAGAAGAAGTGATTACCCTAGCCGCCGATTTAGGACAGGGAGACGAATTAGGACCAATTCAAGAAAAGGCTCTGCGCTGCGGAGCGATCGAATCCTTAGTGGTCAATGCTCAAGAAGAATTCGTCAAAGAATACGCTTTTCCCTCAATTCAAGCTAATGCTCTCTACGAAAATCGTTATCCCCTTTCTACCGCCCTGGCTCGTCCTTTAATCGCTAAATTATTAGTAGAGGCCGCCGAGAAATACGGGGCCGATGCCGTCGCTCACGGTTGCACCGGCAAAGGTAACGATCAAGTGCGTTTTGATGTGGGCATTATGGCCCTTAATCCTAGTTTAAAAGTTCTCGCTCCCGCCAGGGAATGGGGCATGAGTCGGGAAGAAACCATCGCCTACGGGGAAAAATGCGGGATCGAGTCTCCCGTGAAAAAATCCTCGCCTTTTAGTATCGATCGTAACCTGTTGGGGCGCAGTATTGAAGCAGGTCCTTTGGAAGATCCGATGACGGAACCCCCGGAAGAAATCTATTTAATGACCAAAGCGATCGCCGATACTCCCAACGAGCCGGAATACGTCGATATTGGTTTTAATCAGGGAATTCCCGTCAGTTTAAACGGAGAAAATCTCGATCCTGTCACGCTAATTAGTCAATTAAATGACCTAGTGGGTAAACACGGTGTTGGTCGGTTAGATATGATCGAAAACCGGGTAGTGGGAATTAAATCCCGAGAAATTTACGAGGCCCCGGCTTTATTAGTTTTAATTGACGCTCACCGGGACTTAGAAAGTTTGACTTTAACTGGAGATGTTACCCAATATAAACGGGGAATTGAAGAGACCTACGGACAGTTAATTTATAAAGGATTGTGGTACAGTCCCTTAAAGGAAGCGATCGATGCTTTTATCATCAAAACCCAAGAACAGGTAACGGGATCGGTGCGAGTGAAACTGTTTAAAGGTAACGCTAAAGTGGTCGGTCGTCAGTCAGTCAATTCTATCTATTCTCCCGATTTAGCTACCTACGGGGCCGAGGATCAATTTGATCATAAAGCTGCCGAAGGTTTCATCTATGTTTGGGGATTACCCAGCAAAGTTTGGGCCGAAAAAACTAGAGGAAAGTAATCAACAATCCTCCCCTAAGTAAGTGGGTATTAATTTAGATCCCCCCGCCTATCGGCACCCCCCTTATCAAGCTATCCCTTATAGGGATCTTTCTTAACAATTTTTGCAGTAAGCACTCCAACCCTTATCCTGACTTGATTTCAGTTTTTTCTTTGTCAGTAAGGGTGTCAACAAGGAATATTACAAATTGTTAACCGAGTC
>NZ_JADBUB010000230.1:0-4181 GCF_020245865.1 Microcystis sp. M169S2 | reverse complement strand
TAACTCGACCGACTCAACTGCAACAAAAAGCGTTAGATTTATTGGGAGTTTCCCTAATTTGTAGCCAGTAACGGGGCGCTGGAAATTCTTTTAATCCCTTCTACAGCACAGCTTATGGCTTTTTGTCAACGGGGAAGTCCAGTAATATCATGTCAAGAGGCTTTTGTCAAGAGAAAATTTGACAACATCTAATCTATAAAAACAAAACATCCAGACGTTGACTTTATGGAATTTGCTGGTATGGCGGCAGATATAGAAAATACTATGGAAGAGATTGTCGAAGAAGCAGAAGTATTCGGACGATAACCTATCGCTGAAACCGTAGATTTTCTATCCGAACGCTGCGCCCCTACTTTTTCGGCATACCCTAATTAATCGGGCAATTTATACTGTTCTACAATCTTTTTAGCATATTCAGGAACATGGGCTGCTAATTTTTCAGGATAATTACGTTTAACATAAAGGTAATTACGGGTAAAGTGAGAATCGATGGAAAAGCGAGCATATTCTAAACCTTTAGGCCCAATTTTTTCAATTACTACTCCCATCATTTTTGCCGCCCACATCGGCAAGGTTACACCTTTATCATAGGCAGGAATGCTATTTTGTACCGCCTGTTTTCTATCACCACTAGACATAACATCTTGGGTGTCTAATTGATCTTTAACTAACTCTAACATTTCCTTGCCCGTATCATTACGAACGACAATCCATTGCCAGCCAAAAGGTGCGCCCATATAGCCCACAACCAAATCGGCAAGGGAGTTAACATAATCAAAACAAGTCATACAGGAAGGGGCAAAAACATCCTTTAATTTATTAGTTTTTAAGCCAAAAAAGGGAACCATTTCCATCGAGCCATCTTCGTGTTTAAAGTGTACCCGAAAATCCTGCATAAATTCGTAATGAACCACGGTTTCTGGGGAACGACTGGTAGTTTCTAGAAACTTTTGCAGTCCTGAGCGGGTGACATTATCGACGCAGGGAGTTCCTAAGACATATAACTTTTCTAAGCCTAATTTTTTTTCTACTGCTCTTAGGGCTTGAATTTGACAACCAACTCCGATAACTAATAACCGTTTCATGCCCGATTTTTCAATTTCTTCTAGGACTGATAAATTGGGAGAAAGAGTCGGTTTATTAACTTTAGCGGCGAGAATTTCTTCCGTGGTACGAGCGAGAATCGGCTGCGGTTGAAAGCGATCCTCGGCGGTATTCTGCACACAAACCACCCCTTCTACTAAACCACGATTGAGCATTTCACAGGCAATTGTGCTGACGATTCCTGTCCATTGCGCCCCAGGGATAGCTTGTTTTTTCTTGGCAGCCATCATCTCTTGATGAACACCAAAATAGAGATCATTTTCCTGATTTAAGTCGCGACTTTTGCCGTGTGCTGCTGCTTCTAAATCAGCGATTTGTTGATTGAGAAAAGCACAAGCTTCTTTAACATAGTGAATATAATAAGTGTCACAAAGTCCGCACTCGCTACACAATTCTTTGGCAGGACGACGACTATTGGGCTTGAGGGCTTTGGCTTTTAGGTGTGGCGCAAGGGAGTTCATAATCTTAAAAGGCAACTAGGTCAAGGGTTTTTTTCTATCGATCGTTTACCTTACCGCATTAGATCGCTTTGTTACCAATCTTTTTAAAGAAATGTAACGATTACCCGGATTAGGATCAGAGCAAAGCTTCTAAGGTGGCGACGACGGAAGCCGCTAAAGTTTCTAAATCATAACCACCTTCTAAGCCGAAAAGCAGCGGTTTATTGAGAGTTAAGAGGTATTTGGTTAAAATTCCATAATCCTGTGGGTGTAAACAAATTCCCGCCAGAGGATCCGCTTGATTGGCATCATATCCAGCACTAACAATCACTAAATCCGGTTGAAAATTTTTCAGAAAAGGTATGACTTGCCCCTCAAAATGTTCTTGATAATCTTTAATCGTACTTCCCGCCGATAAGGGAATATTCAAAACATTATTAAACTCACCTTTTTCTCGCGCTTCTCCCGTGCCAGGATAAAAGGGGAATTGATGGAGGGAACAATAGGCAATCTGGGGATGATTTTTGACTATATCCTGGGTGCCATTGCCGTGATGTACGTCCCAATCGAGAATCGCTACTTTTTGCACTCTTTTGTTTTCTAAAGCATAATAGGCGGCAATAGCAGCATTAGAAAACAGACAGAAACCCATGCCATAATTAGAAGTGGCATGATGTCCGGGTGGACGGGCTAAAATAAAGGCAGGATCGCCGGTGGATAAAACTCGATCGACTCCATCTAACCAGCCACTAACCGCTAGTAACGCCACATCGTAACTACGGGCAGAAACGGGAGTATCGGCATCCAATCTTCCCCCACCCCGTTGACAAATTCGCCGCAATCTATCAACATAATCTTGATTATGAACTTGTTTAATCAAAGGGATTACTTCGTCACGAATTTCGATCGGTGTGGGTAAATGCCATGTTAATTTTGACTGCCATTCTGTTTGTTTTAAAGCCTCGATAATTGCCGTTAAACGCGCCGCTTGTTCGGGATGGTAAATACCTGTATCGTGATCGAGAAATTCATCGGAATAGATAATCGAGATCATAATCAAATTACTGCTTAACTCGTTGATTTTTGAGCAACCCAATGGTTTTAATCTACCAGAAAAATAGGGGCTTGAGGAGCTATAGTGAAAAAACTTTACTGATTAGGCCACTTTTGCCTGATGATGCAATTATCTCTCCCTAAGGTGACAGGAAGCAAAAATGCTGACAAATTTTCGGAAATTTCAGCTAGAAGTTAATGGCATTACTATCAATGGTGTCAAAGGTGGGCGCGGTTTTCCGCTGCTTTTGCTCCATGGTTATCCCCAAACCCATCAAATGTGGCATAAAATTGCCCCCCGATTAGCGGCTAATTTTACGGTGATCGCCACGGATCTGCGCGGCTACGGGGATAGCGATAAACCCTTACCCCTAGAGGATTCTAGCAATTATTGCAAGCGGGTGATGGCCCTGGATCAGGTGTTGCTGATGGAAAAATTGGGTTATCAGGAGTTTTATCTGATCGGCCACGATCGAGGAGCGCGAGTTTCCCACCGTCTCGCCCTTGATTTTCCCGAAAAGGTCAAAAAACTCGTTTTACTCGATATAGCCCCAACGCTGGCGATGTACGAGGCTACTGATCAAACTTTTGCCACTGCCTACTATCATTGGTTTTTCTTGCTCCAGCCTTCCCCTTTTCCCGAAACCCTGATCGCTGCTAATCCCGATTATTATCTGCAACATTGCTTGCAAAGTTGGGGGCGAGATTTTAGCGCTTTTACAGAGGAAGCTTTGGGGGAATATCGGCGTTGTTTTCGAGATTTAAGCACGATAACCGCCACCTGTGCCGATTATCGGGCCGCCGCTACTATCGATTTAGAGCATGATCGTCAGGATTTAGACCGGAAAATTTCCTCTCCCCTCTTGGTTCTTTGGGGAAAAAAAGGTTTCATCGCACGTCAATACGATGTGAGCGCTCTTTGGCAGCAGCGAGCTAATCAAGTCACGGGACAGGCGATCGCCAGTGGTCATTTTTTACCGGAAGAGGCACCGGAAGAGACGGCACAGGCGATCGAGGATTTTCTCGGCTAAGTAATACTAAATCTGGTTATTAAAAACTGATTATTTATTCTCCGTTTTGCAGGAGTGCCTCTCCTGATATGTAGTCCATACTCAACGGATTTAGTATTACTTCGCACTCGATCACTCAATCCAAGCTTTTGGGGGGTTCTACCCCCCAAACCCCCCGTTGGGTGCGTGGCGCGGTCACTGAGCGTGTCGAAGTGCCGCCCCCAAACCCCCCGCGCATTAGTTTTTCGGTGGGATGCTTACACGCGGCTGCTGATACATCTGTAATAATTTATAGCGTTTCTCACACCTGTGTGGTACATTTAAACCTTTGCTAATTAAGCTTTTCAACATTGATAATGTACCTCTTGCGAACAGGAAACACTATAAGAGTCACTCCCCTTGCAGTAGTGTCTCTCCTGATATCTGAACTTCCCCCATACATATATACCATAATAGCCGAAACCCTTATCCATCAATGGATATACCCCTTAACTCTTCTTAGTGTACCCATGTAATTTGTAACATTTATTAATGGACAAGAATTCTCTACCGTAATTCCCCCCCCGCTGTTCTT
>NZ_JADBUB010000023.1:0-12582 GCF_020245865.1 Microcystis sp. M169S2 | reverse complement strand
GAGTGACCGAGTTAAGAGTATAACTACTGCAAGCGCCAGTTGTAAAACTTGAACGTAGCCATGAGTCAGTTCGTACTGCGCCTCCTGCACTCAGAGTTGTAGTTATTGGAGGCAAATTATCAACAAGAGTAATAATAGAATTGATTAAAAAAGTTGTTTGTGCTATTGTAGTTCCGTAATTGCCTGCTAAATTTTGAATCCCGTTAGTATTTATTGTTAATCGATACGTTCCGGGTATTGAAGTTAAACTTCCTAATCCGTTAATTCTATAAGTAGTGCCGCTAATATATTCAATAGTAATACCGCTACCTATCAAATTATTTCCACTATCACGAGTCAAAAAAATATCGATAAAATTGAAAGTCGCAACATTGATGGCTTCTGAAAACCTAACATCAATAGACTCAATTGGACTCGTAGAGCTTGTGGGAATATTTAAAAATTCAATAGAAATATTAATGGGTGATTTAATATAATTTCTAGTTTCAAAGCTTTGATTCTTTTCATTTAACAAATACTGAATATTGAATTCAATAATTCTACTATAAGTATCTATTACTTTTGCTGGATTAAGCCCAGTAGTAGGGTTGCTAGAATCTAAAGCATTGGTAGGCAAAGAAAATCGATTAAAATTACCAAGTGTTTTTCCAATTAAAGCAGAAAAAGGCTCGTTCGTGGTATTTTCGCGAATTGTGATTTTATCGAATAAATATCTAATCACAGCCGCAAACCATTGGCGCGAATCGCTATTAGGATTCTGAGAATTTGTGCCATAGAAAGTAAGTTCACTATGCGGAATTAAAATTCCTGCTGTTGAAATTGCTCCTTGATTTGATACCGATGCAGCATTGGGAAAAACATCAATAATTTTAAGCGCACCTAGCCCGACATTGGCTCCGATGATAGGAGTTGGTATAGAATAAAAGATTCTCGTACTGTAATCTACACTTTCCGCAATATTAATCGAAAAAATTTGGTTAAAAACCCCTCCTGCTCCTCCTATTGGGTTGCTTTTTTCAATACTTAATCCTAATGCCGTATTAAAAGAGACACTTGATTCTAAAGTAGTTAAAAATCCTGATAAAAATTTACAATCTCTAATAATGTCGGGTTGATAAATATTTAATTCCTCATTTTCAACTAATCCTGCAATATTATCGCGAGGAATAAAAACACCAGCACTAGAAGCGGTTCCGGGTTGATCATAATAATCAAAATTAAGCATAGTCTTTCCTCGGTTTGTTATTGAATTATAGAACCACGAATAACTGAATTAAAATAACATTCTTTACCCATTAAAAAAATGCTTTCGACAGCGACTGTGGTTTTTGCTTTTAGGATTGATTCTTTTGGGAAAATTGTTAATGGCGGTTCCCATCCTACCCAAAGACTTTGATTATCTAATTGCTTTGCTTTCAAATTAAATGCAATCACTTCGACAAAATTATTATTTAAGCCTAACAAATTAATTAAAATTGTACTTTTAGCTAATTCGCTAGGAATTTCAATAAGTTTTATCCAAATAGACCTCAGTTGAAAATTTACAGGTATTTCCCAGGTTATTTCTTGATTGGCCAGTAAATTATTTGGATTAGCTAATTGGTGAAAAGTTTCAATTCCTTGCGCGTGCTTGTGCAATCCATTTTCTTCAAAACCGCGCAAAATAACTTGGCCGGCGGGAATGGTTGAAAGTTCAAAAGCCATTATATACCTCCTAATAACAAGGGAGTGAGAGCAGAAGTTCCGGTTAGCAAGGGAGCCTCAACAGCGAGAGAAGCTCCTAGAGTCAAGGGAGCGAGAGAAGCTCCTAATAAAGCGATAGCTGCATTTTGATTGATTTCATTAATAATTTGTGCTGTATTCGATATTGATTCTGTTAATTGAAAATCCTTAATAGTATTATAGATTTTTTCTTGCGTGATTTCGGTTTTTATTACATAAATTCTAAGATTAAAAGAAATCGTACTATGAATGTAGCACGAACAATCAATCTCTGTTTCGGAAATTTCGCGAGGGATATAAGTAGTTAAAGAAGTGTCTCCCAATAAATTAAATTTGCCATCTAAAAAAGTCAGTGGCAAGACTTTTTCTTGATTCAATGATCCTATTAGAGGAAATGAACCAACTATAGATAATCCAAATTCTATAGATTCATCGCTAGGCAATCCCGGCGAATCAAAAATTAAAGATTGCCCTCTTTTAAAAGAATTGGATTTAATGACTTGATTACTGGGTACATTTCCATCAAAAATTACTATAGTTTCCACGGCTCTCCTTTGACATATTTTGATGCACAAATAGGAAAATTAGCTTTAATTATTTCTAAAGCGATCTTTAAGCATTGTTCATCAGTGTACGAAGGCTTTTTTTCTTTAATTGAATTAATTAAAAAATCAATTAAATCGCTGGTAATTTCGCTCATGGCTTTCTCCTGTGTACTTTAAAGTTTTGATTTCTGATAAATTATACAATTCTTTGGTTAATCCATTGTGATTTAAATTTGTTGGGCGGTACGGGTTAAAAATAGTTCTGTTTGTTGTTTTTTCTTGGCTCTCAAAACAAGCTAATAATTGTCGTGGATCAAAACCTCTGGCGGCTAAGGCATTTGGATTATCTTGAGTAAATCTAGCCTCGTAAAGAGAAACTACGGGAGTAATAATTGAATCGGCACTTTGAATAATTAAATCGACTCGAATTAAAGTTTGTTTATTGCTTAAATCCATATCGTAAAGTAAAGCAATTCGCTTTATTTTACGATAACTAGCTGGTGGCTTCGCTGACATTTACAGATACTTCGCGGCTCTCTTGATTTAGTTCAAAATCTTTAACGATTATTCCTGTAGGTAAAAAATCTAAAATTTCTTCCGAAGAAATACTCGCCAACGTTTCTTCAACATCATTTAATTTATTTTCGTCAAGAACGATCAACGAAAATTTAATTACTCCTTTAATTAAACTAGCTCTCACGCTACAAATCTCCTAAGATAAAAGTCATCAGATATTAATTCACCCTCTAATCCTACGGAAAAGATTAAAGAATTAGCAAAAACATCCGTAAAAAATTGCTCATAATTGTTACTCCCAGGGTTAAAAGGTAGATCAGCGCGAAGATAGTCAGTAGAGTTAAAAAATAATTTTGCATATCTGACTCTACCTAAAGGAAAATCGCACAAATTAAATCGCGGTGGCACAATTTCAACATGAGATTTATAAACTTGAGGCAAATAATCAGCATCAAAATTATCGTTTGTCACTGATCGAATTCCATTGATCACGCTGTAAACTTCCAATCTAATAGAAGGCAAGCTTAAGCCTAAATCACTTTGATAAACACCCCGATAAATCATTAAGGTTCGTTGAAAAGTAAATGCACATTTTTAACGCTTTCCCCTCGATAACCCACGCAATAAGCACAAGGTGCGATCCCATCAATTTGAGATTTAATCGTAGCTGCCGATTTGTCCGAAACGATCGCATTTCTATTTACTCTTCGAGGCTTTGAAGCGGCGTTTTCGCCTGATTTTCGAGCCACTGCTTGAATAATATACTTTCGTGGAGAAATTCCAAGCGCACGTCCACTGCAAATTCCTCCTCCTTCAACAGCTGCATCACTTAAGGCCGATTTTTGGCAAGCATTTAAAGCGGTGGGTGCTGTTTCAATTCGCGTACTTAATCGTAATTGTCCAGACGCTTGAATATCGGGAGTATAATCAAAAGATACTGATTCTTGTACTTTGGCCGAAGGAATATCAGTAAAAGGCGAAGTTCGGAAGGTCGCTCCGGTAAAAAAAGTTTGAGGAACTAAATTCCAACTTTCCCCTTCTAGATCAATACAAGCCGCATTATTTGATTTTAAAAACAATACTGCTTCTTCGATATCGGCAGTTTCGCGAGAAGCCAAAGGGAATCGATGAATATTGCCATTAGTAAAAGTGGCAATCAAAGCGCGAGGGGTGAATAAGCCGACAGCACCGCAATTTACTTCATCGGTTCTGGTAGCATAAAACTGCTGAATGACCGCGGTCGGGACATCATCTCCAAACTTAACATTTAAATTTGGATATTCATTGCCAAAGTCATCGGTATAAGTACCGATCATCCGACTTGAATTTACAAGAGCCATAAATCAATTCTCCTTATTGTGTTACAAAATTTAAATCAAGATTGTCCGATTGCGTGATGCTTTGTTGAAAAGTAATAGAATAAGTAATTTCAATTGCTACTTTTCGATCTGGTAAAGCATCTATTTTTGGCGTGCTTGCTGATTTTTTAATTATTGCCGAAGGAATAGAAGCGGATCGAATAGCAATGTCTTTGCTATAAATCAAATATCGAAAAAAGGCACTGAAAAAAGAGCGATTATCTTCGCTAATTTGATAGCCTTCTGGATAAATATCCTCAAAAGGAATAATCAAATTATTATTTTTCCCTGCTTTTCCGAATATTTCGTCTAATCTCAAGCCTCCTATTCCATTAGGGGAAAGCGCAAAATCCGATAGGGTATTCTTTAACAAATCCCCTTGTAAAATGTGGGTCAGTGCATAGGTGGTGTTGATAATATTGGGGTAAGGAGTGGTCTGAGAAGGTTTCGCAGGTTTCTCCAATCCCAAAACTTTTACAAAAGGAGTAGCGCAAATTAGCTTTAATAAAGCTAAAATAGCTTTTTGCCTATTTTTTGGAGTATCTTCCCAGTCGGACTCTTTTAATCCGTAATCTTTTAAGGAGATTAGGGGGATTAGCACCGAGTTGGGGTTGTAGGATTGGCTGGAATTGCCCTGAATAAAGATCATGCTTGCTCATCTCTCGATACTTTTAGTTTAGTAGCTTTTTCACGAGAGGGCAAACACTAGCCTAGAGTGAGCATATATCATGGCACTACACACAACCGAATTGCAAGTGATAATTTATCTGATCTGGGCATAATTCACAAACATAAATCCTATTTTTATAGGACGACACCGCTATCCATTTTCTGCGGGCAAAGTACAAAACCTGATCGTAAGATACAAATTTTGTGGCACAATACACCTTAACAGGTGTCCATTGAGTTACGCCGTTGGCATTAGTGATATCGTGTTGATACGTCCTGTGGCTGAATATGGCTTTTTTCTTTGTCCCAAAAGGATGAGCGTACTTCCCCCCGTGTGAATGAAATCCATGCCTCCGTCGGTTTTTAACTGTCCTCATCTGGACTTTCTCCACGAGTGAACAGCGAGAAATTCGCCTTCATTATAATAGCCATAACAAACTTTTCTAAGAATTATTTTTTCCCCCGTGTGAACAATAGGAACTGTGCTACTAGTAACTAAAGGAAATCTAGGATTGTCAGTTTCTCTAGGGGTATCTTTAGTCAAAGTTAGCATTTGGCCAAAAAATCTATTCGCTTCGTCAACATCTAAAAACCAGCCTTTAACTAAAGGTTCTCTGCTATTTTCTTCTGAATAATACGTTCCGTATTGTTTGCCGATTATTTTATATATTGGCTCAAAGTATTCAGACCAATAATTTACACCAGAAGAAATCACTCTCAAGGCATCTATAGGATTTCTCAATTGGCTTGTAGTTTGATAAACTGAAACTTTTGGATTTTCTTCTAACACCCAAGAAAATAACAAATAATGCCCCCGCGTCGTCAGCGGCAGCGCCGGATCGGGAAGCAATACCATACAATCATCTGCATTTATTTTGCATACGATTTCTTGTTTAAGAGATGCGACTTGACGGCTAATTGTTCCTATAGCTGTTGATAGAAGATCAACAAAAACTATATTTTCTCTGTAGCCTTTCGCCCTTTCTTCATCTGTAACGTCAACAGGACATTCGGGAGGCCGTTCGTCGTCAGGAATTGGGTTCCCTTCTCGTGCGCGGCGATCTACTTCTGTACAATCAATACAGGTTATTTCAGTTAATTCAGTTATTTTACAAGTTTTTTTCTGCAAAATTGCCAACTGATTATTAATTATTACCGAAGCATCGATTAAATTTACAACTGTAATTATATTTTCTCTGTAGCCTTTCGCCCTTTCTTCATCCGTAACGTCGAGAGGACATTCGGGAGGCCGTTCGTCGTCGGGAATTGGGTTCCCTTCTCGTGCGCGGCGATCCACTTCTGTACAATCAATACAGATTATTTCGATTAATTCAGCTTGAATTTCACCGCTTCCGCTTCCTCCTCCTCCTATTCTATTTCTAATATTTTCACAGCAAGTTTTAATTTCTAAAATGTTGTTATTAATGATTTCACTGAGATTTACAATTAAATCAACATTTACGTCAATGTCATTAACAGTCGATTTAATGTCTATAACATTTACGTCAATGTCATTAACAGTCGATTTAATGTCTATAACATTTACGTCAATGTCATTAACAGTCGATTTAATGTCTATAACATTGTTACCGAGTATATCGATTTTTGGATTAATTTGATTAGTTAAATTGAGATTATTGTTAACATTTACGTCAATTTGTTTTAAAAGAGGCAAAGTAACATTTAACCCATTGTCACATTCAAAATCAAGATTTAATATCTCATTAAGAATCTCTTGAGATTTGCTAATATCTTGAGTGTGATTTTTGCTTATTTGCAAGCTAATCGCACGGCTTGAATTTTGAATCTCATTGATTATTCTTTGAATATCGCAAAGCATGGATACACTGGTAGTAATGGAACATTTATCGACTCTTAAACTAGCCGTGAGAACGCAGGAAATAGGATTAAAAATCAAGGATAATCCGCAGCTAATCGGTTTAGGATCAGCAGTATCTCCTTTTTCTCCTTTTTCTCCTTTTGCTCCTTTTTCGCCTTTCAAACCGCGCTCCCCGCGAAGGCCGTCGCGGCCGGGGTTCCCGTCGCGGCCTTGTTTTCCATCCTTCCCGTTTTTCCCGTCTATCCCGTTTTTTCCATCCTTCCCGTTTTTCCCGTCTATTCCGTTTTTCCCGTCTATTCCGTTTTTTCCATCCTTCCCGTTTTTCCCGTCTATCCCGTTTTTTCCATCCTTTCCGTTTTTCCCGTCTATCCCGTTTTTTCCATCTTTCCCGTTTTTCCCGTCTATTCCGTTTCTTCCATCCCTTCCGGGCTGACCCGGATCTCCTTTGGGACCCTTAAAAACACAATTAGCCATAATTTATCACATATAAAATATAAATTTCTAAAGGAATAAAATTAGCCGCAAATACAATCATAAGAATTACACCCCGGTTTATATTTGATCATTTTTTTGACACAGCCAAAAGCATCTACACAAGCGATCCGATTTCCCAACAATACTCTAACGGTAGTTCCCGGGGGGCATTGTTCACAGTTTTCTTCGCATTTTTTATCAAAGCGAATCCGAGGCGGCGGACAATTGGGATTATCCGAGCATTCTTTAAAAATCAACAGAGAGAAAACATTATAATCTCTCCACACACTTGCACAATGCCCTTCGTATTCAATTCGCAAAGGAGGATCCAAAAAACCTACGATCCATCTACCCACTAATCTTTCATTTTCAGGCCGAAAGTAGCACCTTTCGGGTACTACGATCACCTCCGGGCAAACATCTCTAGTGATTGATAGAATTTCTTGATTAAAAATATCAAAAATTTTAAATTCACATTGAGTTTCTCCTACATATTGAACTATTTCAGCGATGCTTGTCGATTTGCTAATATTATCAGCTACAGGCGAAAAACGATCCTCAGTGTAACAAGGATTTTGACTTAATTTGTTAGTACCACTCCATACAACTCTATCGAAAAAAGCATTTGGCGCGACTTCTTGGTTAACACTAACAATAGTGAAATCGCCTCCCTGAGTTTGTTTTATATCTGCACCTAAAATTTTACCGACAACAGTATAAGGACCATAAACATCACCTAATTCTGCATCACCAATAATTAGTTTTCTATTAAAAAAACATCTTTTTATTATGATTTTAACCCATACAACACCTTCCTGATTATAATCGCCATAAATTGTATTTAAAGAGTATCTTTCCCCCGATATTTCTTGCCAAGCTTCCCCCGGATACCTGTATCGAATTTTTTTTAGCTCCCAAACGGGTGCATTAGAATAAATACAAACTATTCCTTTTAAATCCAATCCTGTAGGCGGCAACAAATCAGGCGGCTGATAGATGGGCGCGGGTTGAGTCGGGGGCAGCCGATTTGGCCCTGGCGGACGATAGGGAAGGGGTGCCGGGGGACGTAAAGGGGGGAGAAGCGGCTTAACTAGCGGGGGAGCATACGGCATTAGAGATTAATTGCGGGAGGGCGTGCGGGGGAAGGATCGGGAGCATAGATAGTGGTGGTGATTTGATAAGCTATTAAATCCACGCCTGATTCAAAAATGCCATTATCTAATCCTTTCCCATTTACTTGAACCACAAAGCGGCGGCCTGCTGTAATTTTCGCACCTGTCTGAGGATTAGTATCTTCCAGAGATTTATCGGCCAGCGCATAATTGATCGCCGCTATCCAATCTTCTAAATTATCAGGAGTTGCGGCCTGCGAATTAATAGCCTGATCCACATCTTCCCAATCGACTACTAAATATCGCTTGGTGGGAGATAGTGTAATCGCACTCCCTAAGCCAGATTGAGTATTAGATCCTAAAAAACTCAGTGGTACACCCATATTAAGCCTCAAATAATTGATTAATTTTTTCTAGATCGAATCGATAAGTCGGTCGGTTTTTATTGAAAGAAATATTTCGATAATGTATACCGACTTGAAATGCTTCGGACCGAATCCATTCTAGCACTTTGTATTTTGATACGCCTAGACTGTCAGCGACTTGCTTTGTCGTTTTCCAATCAATCGTATTATTACGAGAATTGGGAATCACTTCTACGGGCTGTTCAGTTCCCATTAGCTTAAATACATCATCAAGAGATTTTTTCCTCATTTAATTTTTCCTCTATTTTAATCAATAAATCTGCAGCATCAATCAAATCAGATCGAGATAATCCCTCTAAATCCCTCCCCCCATATCGGGTAATTAAAAAATCTTCTCTTTTTCCTTTGTCCCACCTCAAGCGATCAAAGATCGATCCAATCTCGCAAATGAGGCCAGACTCGTAGGATTCCTCTACAGGATCAGGATTAGGAATTTTGCCGTTGTTTTGAGATTGAAAAAAGTTTGCTTTTTTGCCGTTGTCAAGCGTTGTCACCGTTGTAACGCGCTCTGGGACTGGGTTCTGGACTACAACGCTACCGTTGTCGCTACCGTTGTCACCGTTGTCACCGTTGTCAGGCTCATCTATTACTTGAGAGGGAAATTTTTCGGGTGATTGCCATACCCGACGAGCCTTACCATCGTATTCTGATTCCCGACGGCTCCCCAATGGTGTGCATCCCAGAGAAATCAAGCAATCCCGCACCCGATTGCGGCTCTTAGTATCTATCTTATCAAGAGTAAAGCCCAAGCACTCAAGCAATATTCGCTCGATTGAAAATCGCTGAATTTCTCGATCCATAAGCCAATTTTCAATGGTAGATAGCCAAATATCACTATCGCGAAACTGCTCATTTACTTTTTTGTGAATTTCGTACTCCTCACGGCTTAAATAGCGGCTCTCTCCGGCCCGATAAGCGGCCACGGCTGCGGACCATATCTGATCCCTTTCGGACCGAAGCTGCTCAGTTGGCACGATCCATCCTTTAGCGAGAGGGATTACCCAAAACCTCCGATCTCCAGTGGCATCTTTCAGGAAAGCGGAGGGATTGATCGACCCGGCCATGACCGACATCCGGGGATGCTCGATAGATTCTCGGCCGTACTGTCTCACGAAGTTGTCACTTTGTCTCGTCAGAAAAGCTTTGATTGCGTTGAAATCTTGCTTTCCAGTGATCTTATCGAATTCTGGCCATTCTTGGATCCAGCCCTGGTGAAGGGTCATCAAGGACTTTGCCGATTCCAAATTCGAGCCAAAGGAATCGTCAAACCATTTCCCCCCAAGAATCTTAAAAAATTGAGATTTCCCGGCCCATTGCTCCCCTTGCAAAATCAGGGCATTATCAAACTGACAGCCCGGCTCGAAAACTCGCGCCACGGCTCCGATCAGCCATTTTTTTACCAATAAATCATAGAAAGGATCAGTAGTGCCAAAGTATCGCCGCGAGAGATCATCGATGCTGACTTGGGGAGTATTTTCCAAACTAGCCAAGTATCGCCGAACGGGGTGATAGGCATTTTGTTTAGCCTTATAGAGGAACCCATTGATTATCATGTGTTCTGAAGCGATCACATTGTACTCGTGGAGTAGTCTAAACTGAAGCTCTCCGGATAACTCAATCGGCTTACCTTCCCACTCTACCCGTTCGGTCAGGAGATTGTATTCTAGATTTTTAATCTGAGTATCGAGAAATTTAGCAAATTGATCCAATTTTTGGCAATGATAAGGCTGCCCATGATTTTCTAAGTATTCAGCTATCTCTAGCCGATTTTCGATTAATTCAGAAAATTCTCCCGGGCCATTGAGAGCGATAAAATCATCGATGCCTTTACCACGCTCAAATTCCCAATTTAAGACCGAAACCGTCGCGCCGTAATCTTGAAGCTGTTCGGCCAGCTTTTTTAAGGCCGCGATGACATTATTCCTAACATTCCATCGCTTATCTTGATCAAAAGCGATGATAAACTCCCGGCCCGGACGAATTAGCTTGTAGATTTCTGGCTTAAGCAGGCCATCATCGGAAAAATTGTAAATTCCTGATAGGGCAATCGCTACGCGCCCCTGACTAAGAATAGCCCCGGCTTTTTTAGCCCCCTCAGTAATGATTATTGGGATGGGATTCTCTAATACCCAATCCCAAAATTTCTGATTTTTCGGGCATTCGGGGAATTTTTCTAAGGCTTTTCCTTCCACTTTCAAAGCAAAAATCCCAGCGCGGCAATTGGGGGGAGCCTCGTATTTTAAAGCCTTGCCTTGATTAAGCTTCGGGCGATCCGGCTTGAAGCATCCCCATTGGGAATCATCAAGGGTGATTAGATCAATCCCACCACACCACCAGCCACCGTGATCGAGATGATCATATCTCTTAAGCCATTTTTCCCGTAGCCGGCCCGAATTAGTTCGCTCGGATTTATCAAGCCCATAAAGCAGGCGCTCATAGGCATTATCACCACTGCAAGTAATCACATTAGATGCAATTATTTCGGGTAATACGCCAGAATTAAGCCACTCGTTCAAATGCCGATCATCAGGAAGTTTTTCGAGAAAAGATTGCGGATGCAAAATGTTCATGGTATTATATATAAGTGAATGAAACGGATGAAACCCCTCGCCACCGAACCTGTGAGGGGTTTCTGCTGCTTTAACGTTTGTGAGACTGTTTTAACCAAGTTCGTCCGTACTGGGCGACGTATGCTTTATGTTGCTCTTTGACGCGCTGTAAATTTTCTAAAGAGCGACGACGCTCCTGTATTGCGTCACGACCGCGCCGAAAATTGTACTCCTCTTCTTCTTTTTCGATTTGTTTGTCGATTCTCGATTTTTTAGACATTTTTACCTCTACTAAAAGGGGATTATTGCATTTAATTCATCATCCGATAGTTCTATGGCAGGCGTGAAATCTTCATCATAAAAATCTCGCATCCTAGCCCTAGCCGAATTTTGCTGATGGCCAAATTGCCATAAGGATTTTTCATCTTTAAATCCGGAAAATTTCCGCATCCTAGCCCTAGCCAAACTTAATTGATAGCCAAACTGCCATAGGCTCTGATCATTTTCCAGATGCTCATCCCAATGGCCAGATAAAAAGCAAAAATGAATTCTGGACGGGGAATTCGGGAAAATCCAAGCTTGATACCTGGCATCCCACACCCCTCCAAGCCCGAAGGCTAGGAAGCTATTCTTAATAGATCGCTCAGCCCACACGGGAAATCGATGGGCGTAACTTTCCACAAATACCAAAAAATTCCCGATCCTAAATTCTAAAATTTTTCCTTTCATGGTGAAAAAGAGGGCGGGAATCCGCCCGTACACATACATCTTGGAGAAAATCGCGAACCCCATAAGCATTAACAAGCCATAGCTATTACCCTCCTTTAACTTTCATTAACTTCGATTAGAATTGATTTAATCCCCCTCGGACTGGCATCCACAGGGAATTAAGGAAACAGGCGATCGCTTTCTTACTAGGGAATAGTCGCCTAGTTTCCCTGTACTTAACCTGTAGCGATTCGCTACAATTATTGTATAATGAAACTGGTAGTAAAAGTCAAGTTAGATTCTAAAGAAAATATCTTGAAGCAGATCAGACAAGCATTGGGGATAAGTCAAGAAGAATTCGCCAAGAGACTAGGAGTCAACCGAAGCTCAGTGGCCCGATGGGAAACTGGGTACACGAAAGAAGCTTCTTTTACTTTGCGGCAAATTAAAGCTTTGGAGAAAGAAATAGGTAAAATTGGGCTGAGGTTTGCCGATTTACCCGATAATTTGAATTAATTAAGATTTTTCTGTCCTTCTTGGCGATCCGTTTGCGGGTCGCTTTTTTTTGGTGGCGTTGGGGCAGCGTTGTCAGTGGCGTTGTCGGTAGCGTTGTCGGTGAAAAGGCTTGCTACATAAGGCTTTTAATCTATTTTTTTTTTTTTTT
>NZ_JADBUB010000229.1:0-4737 GCF_020245865.1 Microcystis sp. M169S2 | reverse complement strand
GAAAGTAATTAGCGATAAGCTAATCTGAAAGTATCATTCTGCCGTTAGTGATTCACTTGAACCCAATCGATCTTTTTATAGAAGATTCCCCTCAAAAGCTTTCCCCATAAGGATTATGGGCATACTTGTCACCCCGTCAGGCTTAAACCCCTTATACAGAAAGAGTTTTGGCGGTATCCTAATCTGGTACTCCTGTCAAGGATTGTTAAGACGCGTTTACCCTGACTAAAAAACGCTTTGACACTTGGGGAAAAAATTGATAAAAACTCAGCAAATTTTAAGGAAGACTTGATTTTAGCGTTGTAGAATGAAACAAAACCAAGCTTCCGCAATTATATGGACACACAAAAGCTCCGCGATCAGTTACATAATCTCAACGAAGTGAGTAGAAACCTGCTGCGCTGCCAGACTGTCGAGGAGATAATCGAGAAAGCCTTAGCAGAAGTGAGACGGCGCTTAAATACTCAAGTAGCTTCGATATTTCTCTTATCCAAAGATGGCGTGATCAAGCGCGTTGGTATTGATGGAGTTGATAAAGATAATCATCCTATTGATAAAAATTGGTTTCGGGATGAACAATACCAACCCGAAGAAAGTTTTTCTGGTAAGGCGATTCCTGCCTTTGAAGCTGAATATGGTTATGGAGAACCCCAATATTCTAATGATCTTTTGGCTGATTATCCTAGTATGATCAACGAAAATCCTTATCTGCAAAAACTCGGACAGTTAAAATGTGGTATTTCCGTTCCTCTCAATGGTCCAAATACTACTTTTGGTACTATTGAAGTCTTGAATAAAAGTGCTGAGGCTAATCAAGATAAATTTTCCCTTGAAGATGTTTATTGGTTAACCCAAATTGGAACAATTGTCGCTAATTTTATCGTGGAAAACAGGAGAAAAGAAAGATTTAGAATTTACAAGAAGTTGCTGGAATATCTAGTGACATTAGAGAACGATTACAGAAATTTTAAATTGAGTGAGGTTTGTCAATTTGTTGTGGAAAAAGTCACCACCGACTTTACTCCTTATAAAGTTTGTATTATCCGCATTCCTGACGAGGGAGATGGTTTAAATATTATGGGAAAATCCTGTGATGGCGACGAAGATTTTTTAGAAGGGAGAAAAGATGGCTCGATCAAATCTGGCAGTCAAATTGTCGGCGAAGTTTATAAAAGTAAGCAACCCAAAATTCTTCCTGATATTGGAGAAGAAATCCATAAGTTTAACAACAAAGAATGGATTGAAAACAAAAAACTAAAATCCTTCGCTTGCTTGCCCTTGTTAATTCAAAATGAATGTGTCGGTACTATCTCAGTTTATACGCAATATCATTATAAATTTTACAATAATTATTGGGTTTTTCTTGATACCATAGCTCTCTATGTAGCCGCCATCATTACCAGAGTCAAGATGAGCGAAGAATTTCGCCAAATTCGCCAAGAACGCAATGATATTCGAGAAAGCTTTCTCAATGCTTCTGTTTTGGTTAGTTACGATCAAATGAGTAAAAATATTTTACATCAATATAAAAATAAGCTAATTAGTTTTTCCCAATTCCTAGAGACAATTTCTGCTGAAGATAGATTGAGTAACAAAGAAAGAGCAAGAATAGTGGCAGAACAGAAAGAATCGATAGATCAACAAATTGAAGAAATAAAACAGGAATTAGAAATCACCAATAATCAATCCATTGATATTAACCAAACTCTGAAAGAAGTAGTTCGAGGTTTTTCTTTTGCCTTTAGTGATACTGATATACAAGTTATCGAAACCTACGATAAAACAATTCCCTTGATGAATCTTGATGAAAGAGAAATCAAAGATATTATTTTTAATCTCTTATCCAATGCGGAAAAAGCCATCCAAAAAGCTGAACGCAAAAAGGGAGAGATCACGATTATGACCAGTATTGATACTTTAGAGGGAATTCAATATATTAAAATCATGGTAGCAGATAATGGCATTGGCATTGCCAAGGACATTCAGGATAAAATCTTCACCAGAGGATTTACCACTCGCGCCAAAGAAGGGGGTACAGGATTAGGTTTATATGTTGTCCATGAGATTATTAAAAGTTATGGAGGAAAAATTTACTTTGACTCTAGCGTCAAGGGAACTAAATTTTATGTGAGAATTCCTCTCAAACGCTATAAAATTTAGAAAATAACGAAACATTTAAATTTAACTATTTTGCCAAATCAAATAAGGAGAAATACCATGACTGTGTGTGATGACATTTTACTCAAACAAGAAATTGTGGTTATGGAAGATGATCTCTTCCTACAACAAGCTATCAAAGAAGCGATCAAAAAAAATCTGCCCTGGGAAATAAGAATAGTCGGAAGTGAAAAAGAAGCAATATCCTTAATTCAGCAGCAGGAAGCGGGTTATTACATTCTTGATGTCCACATGGGAAGCAATCGGGAACAGGAGGGATTGGATGCCTTAGAAAAAATCAAAGGCATTAACAGTCAAGCGTTTGTTTCGATTCTTTCTGCTTATCCTAATAACCGAAGACTAGCAGAAAACCTAGACGTTGATATTTTTATCGATAAGACTCCTAATATACAGGAAGATATTCGCAGTAAACTTATACCAAAAATGCTACAGTATCGGCTTAATTGTCTGCAAGCATCAGAAGCAGAAACCCGTCTCCATCTAGAGAAAATTTATTATGATTCAGATGTAAATATTATTGCTTACGAAAGACTGAAATCAGAGCCAGCATGGTTAAAAGAAAATGAAGGACAATATGTCGCTTTTGTTGATGGGGAATTTGTCGGTAGTTGCCAAAATAAGCAGGAGTTACTACAACAGCTTCGAGAGAAATATCCTGAAAAGTCAAGGTTCTTTAAGAAAGTTGACAAAGAAGATAGAATTATAGACATTCCCTACTTTGATATTGTTGAATAGACTTTAGAGAAATCTTTTATTATCCATCTAACGGAGTTTAATTCATGTACACAGATCGATATGAGAATATTCAAGGGTCTACTTATACACCAAGACCAAAAGCTTATCTAAAAGTTGTCAATCCTTCCTCCTCATCCCGTTATGGTGAAGTTGAAGCAATTGTGGATAGTGGGGCAACAATGACTTGCATTCCTGAATCAATAATTGCCAGACTTGGATATTTAGAGTACAGCCATCAAAGGGTGAGAGATGCTAATAATAACGTCGTCCTAAGAGAATCATATATTCTCAATATCACCATCGGCAATTATACATTTAATGATCTGGAAGTAATCGGATTTTCAAAATCTTATGCCCTGCTCGGTTGCGATATACTTAATCAGAGTAAAATCATGCTTGATGCACCTAACAATCGATGGATTTATAACTGTCCGGGACAATGTTTAGAATCAGATGGAACCACTGTAGATGCAACTCCATGAATAAAATCAAGAGATTTTTAAATAGGTTTTTAAAATTTGCTTTTTTGGGTAAAATTCCGTCTACTAGACCCATTGTTGATATTGATGAATCCTTTCTGGAACCTACCAATCAGATCAATACAAATGCCGACGAATCCAGTCAAGATCAGATTAAAAATCAGTTAATCATCAAAATTAATTGGCTTTTAATGATAGTTTGTGCTGTTTCCTTTGGATTTATCATTATTTATCCTTTAATCTATCCTGATAAAGCCGTTCCTGATATTATCCAAAATGCTTTCTTTACTACCTTAGGATGGTTTGGCGGTGTCTTAGGAGCCTTTTTTCAAGTAGAGCAAAATAAATAACTAATTTTCAAACTAAATCCTATCGGAGGAGAAGCGAGAGAAAAAATCTATTGAATCGGTGGAAAACTGTGGCAGCTTTGAGCCAAGTCACCCGGTCAATCCACATAAATTATCAGAGATTCGGCAATCTAATCTCGGATTGATTGTCTTTCTGCGTCGAGATTTCTTGAGATATACAATCACACAAAACTCGCAACAATTTGAAAACTTATATCGTAATTATGATCTATCTTGGAATCTAGAATCGTTTCTTAAACTTTCCTATTGGCTCTGCATACAATCATCGGTTATTAATGCTAACTCTCAGGATTTAGTCGGCTGTTCAATTGAAGATTTAAAAGAAAAATTAGAATTACTTTGGGGCAAAAAATTAGGAGCAGATAATGCAAGGGAAGCTAAGTCAGACAATTGGATTTTTGCAGCTTTAACCGATTTTAATGGAAGACTGCAAGCGCGGGATATTGTGAGATTTTTGTATCATGCTGCTAATATTACTGTAGAAAAAAAAGAAGAAATACAATTTACTAAATGGTCGAATACTAGACTGTTACCTCCCCAAGCGATTCGACGAGCGCTTGAACCCTGTAGTAAGAAAAAAGTTGACGAGTCTAAGGAAGAATATCCTATATTTAAAAGCTGGGCAGAAAGGTTACATGAATATAGTGATAAAAAAATTCCTTTTTCCCTAGAACAGTTTAATCTGGATGCTACTACAGTCAATATTCTTGAGCAAATGGGAGTAATTTATGAGGACAAGGATAAAGAAGATGCAGTTCGTTATTATATGCCCGAAATATTCCGTGAAGGGTTAGGATTTTCTAGTCAAGGTGCGCGTCCTCGTGTTCTAGCTTTAAAGCCCACATTCCGCACCCTCAACTGTCACAGATCAAAAAAGCCATTAAAGTAGTACATAATAACTAAAATTAATTCAAAGGTTAAAAGGGTTAATGAGAATATATAGCATTAAAAGGGGTATGGAGCGAGAAAGAGAAAAT
>NZ_JADBUB010000228.1:0-9099 GCF_020245865.1 Microcystis sp. M169S2 | reverse complement strand
CGACCATTGGAGGGATCGGGGGTAAAATTCAGGTACTTTTTCCCTGAAAATTAGGTAACTGACTACCTCAAAATCGGTAAAACCCTACACCCCACACCCCACACCCCACACCCTGCCCCCACCAACAAACTTTTTCAGCAAACCCTAGATAGCTGATGGCAAAAAAACAAAACTAATAGTTAGTAACTAAAAAAAAGATGTATCTACTTGACAAAATAAAAAACGGAAGCTTGGTATTGATTGGTTACTTATTATCGCCCCTGTGTTGGTGGAACGATCTAATTTTTAATCTGCCGATCGCCTACGGTTTCGGTCGTTTAATTGCTTGCTTACACGCCGATTTTTTTCTACCAGCGGCCATGGTTGGTTATTGGTTATCTAATCTTGTGGGAATTCTGCTAATGCAATTCGGGACGAAAGAATTAATCGGTGGAGAGAAAGAAGAACGCAATTGGCAAAAAGAATTAAGAAATGGATTACTTTCCTCGACAGTTTATACTTTAGTAATCCTAGCTTTGCTGCATTTTCAGGTTTTAGAAATGCCCCTGTTATCCTCGATCGCCACTTTTTCCCCGTGATTCCCAAAACCTACTTAAACAATAGCTTATTTTTCTTAGCCATCTTGTTAACATCGCTAAGTTTTACGGATTTAGCGATCGCTATTGACCAGCATCCCCAAGGATTTGCTTGGGAAAAATCGCTGCTGCTATCTATTCATCAAACTGCTAATTCAAACCTAAACTTTTTGGTCATAAAACTAACGGGATTAGGCACTTATTGGGGAGTGGCCCCGATACTAACAATTTCACTGCTGATTTTTGCCCTAAAAAAATACTGGTATGGGTTCGCTTATCTCCTTGTGACCATGGCGGGAGGTTGGGCAATTAGTTATAATCTCAAGATTCTTTTTCATCGAAACCGCCCGCAATTTTGGCAGTTATTTTATCCCTTACCCGATGATTTTGCCTTCCCTAGCGGTCATGCTTTATTTAGTTCCCTATTAGTGGTTTCTTTACTGATCCTATCTTGGAGAAAGCGCTGGTTTTTAGGGGTAGTTTTACTGGGGATACCCTTCCTCTTAGTTATTGCTTGGACCCGTCTTTATTTAGGAGTTCACTTTCCTAGCGATATCTTTGCCTCTTGGCTTTTAGCGATCGCTTGGTCCCTCCTAGTTCATCTCTGGTGGCAACAGTTATTAGAGACACCCAAGGCGATCAACACCCAAGAGGAAACTAATAATTAGTTGATCGACTTGCTGCCCAAAAAAAATATCACGTTATACCTAAATTTTTGGAGAAAGCTAATCAAAGCCCTATAGTAATTATCGTTTGATATTCGTCGCTGACACTGAATCATGAAACCAAAACTGCGTCAAGGGAAGGGTCTATCCCTGGGACGGTTTCAAAGCCGTCCCCTTACTTTTTTCACTTTAGTTCTTCTGTGCATTTTAACCTTTACCTTAGCCCCGTCATCGCCCCTGATGGCCACGTCTAAATCTGAGACTAAGATAGACTTTGTATCGCCGGCGTGGGTAGCACAAAATCTCAACGATCCGAAGTTAAAAATTCTCGATGTGCGGATTAATCCTTTGGAATATATCACCGGTCATTTACCGAAAGCGGTGAATATAGCCGACAATAATTTTCGTGGTCCAAACGGATTTTTGCCGGTTCAATATTGGCAAGAGGATAAAATTGGCAGTCTCTTTGCCGCCGCGGGAATCACTAATGGCGATCGAGTGGTAGTATATTCCGATGGTCGCGATGTCTTGGGGGCAACCATGGTCGCCTATTTACTAGAGCGATCGGGTTTCCGAGATGTGGCGGTCTTAGATGGCGGGTTTAAGGGTTATAAGGGTTCTGAACAAAAGGTAACTAAAGAATTCCCTAAATATCAACCCGGGAGCTTTACTGTCCGTGATAATCCCTCGATTCGGGTAACTTTAGCAGAAGTAGAGAAATTGATCGGCAAACCCGATGTGGTTTTTATCGATCCTAGACCGGAAGAACTTTTTCAGGGGAAACAGGATATCTGGCTGAGAAATGGTCATATTCCGGGGGCGAAAAATATACCCTGGCCGACCTTTACGGAAGCGAATAATCCGGATGAATCCCTGAAAAATCCCCATAAATTGAAATCTTTAGACGAAATCAGGAAGATTCTTGCCCAACGCAACATCAAGCCCTCGGATAATATTATCGTCAGTTGCAGTACTGGACGGGAAGCAACTTTACAGTATATCGTCCTCAAACATCTGCTCGGTTATCCCAAGGTGCGAATTTACGAAGGTTCTTGGACAGAGTACAGTACCACAGATCTGCCCGTCGCTACTGGGCCAGAAAAAGCGGTCTAAAGTCAAGTTTCTCGGTTTATACTCGTTGTGTTTAACCATCTTGCCCAAGATGGTTTTTTTGTTAGGGTAGGTTCCCGACGACGACTAAGTGAGGGTTTGCTGAATAAATCTAAAAATCTTGTTGGATAAGGTTTTTAGACTTTTTTTCTCTCAAAAATTGCCGACCATTGGAGTGATTGGGGGGAAAATTCAGGTACTTTTTCCCTGAAAATTAGGTAGTTGACCACCTGAAAATCGATAAAACCCCACTTCCCCACACCCCACACCCCACACCCCACACCCCACACCCTGCCACCACCGAAAAACTTTTTCAGCAAGCCCTAAGTTAGACGGACGCAAAAAAACCTCGGCGCTCATCCCGAGGTGAATTTAGGAGATTTGAGCTTATGTTGACGTGAAGTTGACGGGAATTAGCTAAGGGCGTTGATCACATAATCAATGTAGGAATTAGCTTCTACAGCAGCATCCCCACTTAATCCGTGATTGGTTTTGATGTATTTTAAGGCTTCGATATACCAGCTAGGAGATAGTTCAAAGGCACTATTAATTTCACTCAAACCGGCGACCAGATATTCATCGATCGGGCCCGTACCGCCCACCACGAGGGCATAGGTGATAATTCGGATATAGTAGCCGATATCGCGAACGCACTTGGATTTCCCCCGCTCATCGTAGGCATAGTTCGGCCCCTGGAGTTGGGTGGTGTAGGGAAATTTTTGATAGACAGCGTTGGCTGCTTCTTGGGCTAAACTGGGGGCTTTTTGGGCGAGGATTTTTACCGCTTCTAGGGTGATGGCGGCCTGACGGAAACGACCGAAGGCCACTTGTAATTCAGCACTGCTGAGAAAACGGCCTTGGGAATCGGCAGTAGCTACCGCTTCGGTTAAAGGTGTCTTGGTCATCGATGGAATTGCTCCTACAAAAGTTTAATCGGATTGAGATAAGAAAGTCACAGCATCAGGAAACTGCCGCCGCCGCTCGATCGAAGTAAGAAGCGACTTCTGCTAGTAAAGAACTGCAATCCCCGCGAGTGATCCCGTTGGGATCGGCCGCTAGGGCAAGGGAAGCGTCTTTGAGCTTGAGAATTCCGGCCGCAACAGAAGCTCCCGGAACTCCCAGGGCGACGTAGGTTTCCCGGAGACCGTTCAAGGCGCGATCATCGAGGATGCTGGCATCGCCGGTGAAGGTGGCATAGGTAACGTAGCGCAGGATAATTTCCAAATCCCGCAAGCAGGCGGCCGCACGACGGTTTGTATAGGCGTTGCCACCGGGGGCAACTAAAACGGGCTGTTCTGAAAACAAACTACGCGCCGCATCGGTAACGATCGCAGAAGAATTACTGGAAAGACGATTGACCACATCCACGCGTTTATTACCATCTTTGACGAAGGCAATTAGGGCATTGACTTGATTCTCGCTCAGGTATTCCCCCCGGGTATCGGCCTGGGAAACGACTTTGGCAAAGGCATCTAACACCATAGTTTTCATCTCCTATAATGATGATTGGTTTCGGCAAAATATCGAGGTGAATTTTCTGGCTTTTCTTTATTTTTTCGATAAAGTATCTAGGAGTTGTTTTCTTGGGACTATACTATCGTCCTTGAAAAAAATTTACTCTCCCTTGGCCAGATTTTTTTGTATATCGAGGAACAATTTTTTTAAATTGAATTTAGCCTTGATAGGCACTTCCAGACATACTTCGTTTTTGCCATGAATTATTTTATAGACCATATTTCTACCTTTATTTATTAAAAATTGTTTCTTAAAAAAGCAGCAAAAAAATAATTTTTTAGGATAAATCTCAGAAAACTCTCTTAAATGTGTAACCCTATACTAAGAAAAAGTATCGCTCTTTTCATCTCTCTAATAATTCGTTTAAGTTATTTAAAGAAATGTGCTTTTATATACTAATAATAATTAACTAGATTAAGAGAAATTTCCCAAGACAACTTTGCCGATTGTGCTTCGATATACAAAAAAAGTGGCAAGGCAAAAAAATCGACAGGGATAATCCCCGCCGACGTTGTGATCAGAGGTGCCAACACCAGCATTTTGCAGTGTACTCCGACTTAAAAAGTATTGTAAAACATCTTAAATACATATATAATCAAAAATAGCCAACAAGTATAAAGCAAGTGGGATTATGCCGATCGCAAGAGACATCACCCAATTGGTAGGAAGGACTCCCCTAGTCCAACTGAATCGAATCCCAGTGGCAGAGGGAGTAAAAGCCCGCATCGTCGTCAAACTGGAAAGTATGAACCCCGCCGCCTCGGTTAAAGATCGCATCGGGGTCAGTATGGTGGAGGACGCGGAAGCCGCCGGACTAATTCACCCCGATAAAACAATTCTGGTGGAACCCACTTCCGGCAATACCGGCATCGCCCTGGCCATGGTAGCGGCGGCTAAAGGCTATCGCTTAGTCCTGACTATGCCCGAAACCATGAGTTTAGAACGACGGGCGATGTTAAAAGCTTACGGAGCGCAATTAGAATTAACCCCGGGTAGCCAAGGCATGAAAGGAGCGATCGCCCGGGCCGAGGAAATAGTCGAAAACACCCCCAACGCCTATAGTTTGCAACAGTTCCGCAACCCGGCCAACCCGAAAATTCACCGAGAAACCACCGCCGAGGAAATCTGGGCCGATACCGATGGCCTGGTAGATATCGTTATCGGTGGCGTGGGAACCGGGGGAACCATTACCGGTATTGCCGAAACCATTAAACCCCGTCGTCCCCAATTTCAAGCGATCGCAGTTGAACCCTCTAATAGTCCCGTCTTATCGGGAGGACCACCCGGACCGCACAAAATCCAAGGCATCGGGGCCGGTTTTATCCCGGCAATTTTCCGACCGGAATTAATCGATGAGGTGATTGTCGTCGATGATACAGAGGCTTTCGCCTACGCACGACGGTTAGCTCGTCAGGAGGGACTACTATCGGGCATTTCGGCTGGGGCCGCTTTATGGGCGGCAATTCAGGTGGGCAAAAGACCCGAAAACGAAGATAAATTAATCGTCATGATTCAGCCTAGTTTTGGGGAACGTTACCTCAGCACGGCCCTGTTTAAAGACCTCGAAGATATCGACTAATAGGACAATAAATTGATGGAATTTGCAACGAGGGCAATTCATGGGGGGCAAGAACCAGACTCTAGCCATGGGGCGGTAACGGTTCCCATTTATTCCACTTCCACCTGTATGGCATAGAACGAGTTAGTTAGGACGCTTTCAATTTTCAAACTCTTATCGGTCAAGGGTTTCAGCGATTGATTGTCCTAACCACCCCGCTCTTTGCTATAACACCGGCTTTACTAGGATTATCGATTGGGATCGAGAATAGGAACGATTTAAAGCGGGATATGGAAAAGGCTTTGATTGGTTAGGCGAAGTTTTCATCTCATTTGATGGGTTAAGCAATGTTTTTTGACTCGGAAGATTGGCAAACGATTATTTTTCGGCTGAGTATGGCTATGGCCGTCGGCTGTCTGATTGGTTATAACCGACAGCGAGGCGGTCGTCCCGCTGGATTGAGAACTTTTATCATCGTTAGTCTCGGAGCTGCCATGTTCGTGATGATTCCCCTACAAGCGGAAGGAGATGTGGGTTATGCGTCTTCTAATGCTCTCAGTCGCACTATTCAAGGGGTCGCTTCTGGTGTCGGTTTTTTAGGGGCGGGAATCATCCTACAACAATCCCATCGGGAACTAAATAAGGTACAAGTGAAAGGTTTGACTTCGGCGGCGACTATCTGGTTAGCGGCAGGATTAGGCGCGGCTTCTGGCTGCGGTTTATGGCAGATGGTTCTCGTGGGAACTTTTTTCACTCTCTCCACCCTCAGTGGCATTAAACGACTGAAGAAAAAACAACCTTTAGCCAAATATATTAAGGGTCGGAAGAAAATATCTCGGATCAATCAAGAAATAGACTCATCGGATAATTCAGCGTCTCATTAATAAAAAAAGCAATAAAAATTAATTTTTTATTAAGAGAGCAAAAGCTTTTCTATAATAACTTTTGGCTCAAAAAACTTATATTTTGTCTGCAATTTATTGATTAAAAAAACATAATAAATTTTTTATAAAATTGTCTATATATAAACAACATATAAATATTTTATATGATAACATTTAGAAAGAGTAACTATTTTTTCTAAACAGGAGAAAATCAAATCATGATCAACCGAAATAAGAGCTTTCAAAGCCTAAAAAATCAAGGTTTCCGGCTGCTGATTTTCCTTTTAACTGTCACTTTGCTCCTCGGGGGAAGGGGAAATGCGATCGCCTTGCCACTACTCCCCGAACCGTTGGCCGTCATCGACCGTGCAACAGCAACGGGTGGCCCTGTGGTGGAACCAGTCAAGAAAAAAAATGAGGTTTCTAGCCCAAAAATTCTGGAAGATGCCCAAATTGCCTATGAAAAAGCCATCCAAGCGGCAAAATCGGCTATCGATGACCTAAATGCTCAACTGGCCGCTCCTTCTCTCGACAAGAAGATTATCGAAGCTCAACAGGACAACCTAGAGGACTTAGCGGACAATATTGACGATCTAGGGGAAAAAGTGAGTAAATTTACGAAAAAATTGACCAAATCCGGGGCTAAACTCAGTGAAACCCTGCAAAACAACCTTATTACCCTAGAAAATAGCCTTGTTAATACCTCCGAGACGATCGATATCTTAGCCGACGACACCGAACGACTCAAAGACAGTGCTTCCCCTTTCCTGAAAACTCGCGTAGAAAAGACCATCGACGCGGTTAAACAGACTCTACAGGAAAGCGATCGAGCTTGGCAAGAACTGATCTCCTCGGCCACAACGGAACTGGAGAAGACTAGCACCCCGAAATAAATAGGGCTTGTAAGGGCATAAAATCGGTCTTTTTTGGGGTAATTATCGTTTTTACCCCAAAATCATCAAATCCGATCTCTAATAGCTATATCCCGTCTCCTGTCTCCTGTCTCGGAGTCTCGACTAGGAAATTAATTTTGCACGACTACTTACCAATCATGACGCTTACCTATCAACCACCAACCCCCCATCGCTGGCACTTTGATAATCGGGCGATTTTGCCCCTTAGAAACCCTAATTTCTGGAAAATCGAGAGTGGAGTCGTAAAAACCTCCACCTGGTTAGAAGATGGAACCCTGATCGTCTTGGGATTGTGGGGACCTGGCAATTTTGTTGGCAAAACCCTAGAGAGAGTCAACCCCTATCAAGTTGAGTGCATCACTCCTGTGCAAGCAGTTTCCTTTTCCGCACTTGAGAGTTATCAAATGGCAGAAATTCTGCTGTCTCATCTTCAGCAAGCACAAGAACTAAGTATTATTCGTAGCTACAAACGTACTGATGTTATGGTTGTGAAATTACTGTCATGGTTAGGCAATCAATTTGGTAAACAAACCGGTACCGGACAATTAATTGATGTGCGTTTAACTCATCAGGATATCGCTGACTTATTAGGGACCACCAGAGTTACAATTACCCGCGCACTTAATCATCTTGAACAACAAGGGGCCGTGGAACGTCTTCCCGTCCATCGTCTTCTTTTACGAGAGGAGGACATCTGGCACTACGAGATTTAGAATGGGAAGGATTATCTCTTTTTTCAATCTATGAATTGGTTAGTAACCCTTTTAATTACTAGCGTGACGAGTTTTGTGGCCACAAATCTTGATGATCTGATGGTGCTAATGTTGTTTTTCTCGCGACTTAATGCTAATTTTCGACCTCGACACCTGATTGTTGGTCAATACCTCGGTTTTACCCTGATTCTCCTAGCTAGTTCCCTCGGTTTACTATTTGGGTTACTGGTTTCTAAAGAATGGATTGGTCTATTAGGATTTATCCCTCTAATTATCGGCATTAAACAACTTTTGTCAAGGGAAAATGAGGATTATATTCAAGAAGTAAGAGAAGATGTTAATTATTCTAAAAATCGCTCCTTTATTCCTCGTTTTCCCTCCCAAACCTATTACGTTGCTGCCGTGACCGTGGCTAACGGCGGTGATAATATTGGTATCTATACCTCTCTTTTTGCCAATAATTCCCCGATGCACGTCTTAATTATCATGATAGTTTTTTATCTCATGATGGGGATTTGGTGCCTCCTAGCCTATTTTTTAATTACCCATCCCAGGATAGCTAAAGTGGTTACAAACTACGGACATAAAATTAGTCCTTTTATCTATATTTTTCTAGGTATTTATATATTAGTTGACAGCCGATCCTATCGTTTATTTTTAACCTATTAACCAAGAATGCCTAAAAATTCTCTTTCAGCTAGACCAAGTAATACTAAATCCTCTTGAAAAGTTATAAAAGGATTTGGTCTGAGAATTAAAAAACAACCCTATCCCAAGAAGATGACCGCGGCCTTAAGTGCCAACGCACGGGTTGGTAAGGTGGTTTTCGTCATGGATTATCAGATTTAAACGGGCGATCGGAGGTATGTATGATAAAACGCGAGTTTGAATCGATGAGTCGCGAAGAATTACGAGCCTATATTCTCGAACATAGAGAGGACGAAAGGGCCTTTCAAATTTATCTCGATCGGGTGACGGCCGAACCAGGAGAAATTGATCCCGCACCGCGTTCGATCGAGGATTTGGTAATGATTTGGTAGTAGTGGCGTAGCCCTCTTGCTTACCTGGTATGAATTGTGTAAAATATTTATTAATAAAAATAATTGGAACCCGATCAGTCTTTAAACCTCTAGCTTGATCATGACTTTTCTGATAAATATCTTTT
>NZ_JADBUB010000227.1:0-21957 GCF_020245865.1 Microcystis sp. M169S2 | reverse complement strand
TAGCTTGTAAACAAGCCTGATAGAATGATGGTAACATTTTAAATTTTTGACTGGTTGCCATAACCACTCTATTTCTTTGGGGGACATTTGGCTAGAGTCTTTATCCTGCCTACCTTTAAACCTCTTTGTCACCCCTTGAGTGAGAATTGATATTTTTCAGTTCTTCTTGAGTTTTTTTCAGTTCTAGATGAATTTTAACTCTGGCTAACAGTTCCCAACTATGAAAGGGTTTAGTTATATAGTCCACAGCCCCAAAATTAAAAGCATTGAGAATATCTTCTTTTTCTTTACTATCTGTTACAAAACTAATCGGTATATGAGCGTACAAATTATCACTTTTTAGTCTTCGGCAAAGTTCTATCCCCCCCTCTCTGGCATCATTAACTCAAGAAGAATTAGGTCAAAATTAGCACTTTTTACTCGTTCTATTGCCTGTTTAACACCATTAGCATAAATAGTGGCATAACCAGCAGAATCAAGAATCTTCACAGCCAATTGGAGATTTTTACTGACATCATCAACCACTAAAACCAGACAGTCTTCAGTCCGAAATTTAATCATGATCAGTAGGTATAATTAATCAAGCTAAGGACAAAATAGAGATACAATTATTAGTGATACAGCATTTCTTATACAGATGAAGTATGATGGGATTGGGCATCGCCCCCAAAGGTTAAGCTTATCCCTAGTTTCTAGAAGTCTGCTTTTTTCGACTAGAATAAAAAAAGCCAGCCAGAATAGCCGCAATTAAAAAAATTTCTCCTCTTAGACTTGACGTGAAAGAGTCCCTCAACCCTACTTCTTTGGATCTCAAAACCATTTTTCCCTTTAAACTCGACGACTTCCAGCAATCGGCGATCGCTGCTCTTGCTGCCGGTAAATCAGTGGTTGTCTGCGCTCCCACGGGTTCCGGCAAAACTTTAATCGGAGAATACGCTATCTATCGCGCTCTCGAAAGGGGCAAACGGGTTTTCTACACCACTCCCCTGAAAGCTCTTTCTAACCAAAAATTCCGGGATTTTCAAGAAAAATTCGGTCGTACCCCCACCGATGGCGATGAGGATTCCCCGCTGCTCTTTGCGGAAGTGGGATTGATTACCGGCGATGTGGTGATCAATCCCTCCGCGTTAATTGTAGTCATGACTACAGAAATTTTTCGCAATATGCTCTATCAAACCCCAATCGGTGAGGTAGGCACTTCCCTAGAAAACGTGGAAACCCTAGTTCTCGATGAATGTCACTATATCAGCGATCGAGGTCGCGGCACCGTTTGGGAAGAATCAATTATCTACTGTCCCCCTAGTATCCAATTAGTAGCCCTCTCCGCCACCATCGGCAACCCCGGGGAACTCACCGACTGGATTAACTGGGTGCGGCAACTGCGTCAACCCAGCGACAATAAACAGACCTCCAGCTGCGATCTAATTAACTCCGATTTTCGCCCCGTCCCCCTGCGCTTTTATTTCGTCAATAAAGAGGGATTATTTCCGCTGCTCGACCCAAAACAGAGCAAAGTTAACCCGAAACTACACTCAAAAGTCGGCCACGGCAAACCCCGACGCTTAAAACGAGAAGATTGTCCCACCATCGCCTCGATTGTCACCACGCTGCGGGACAAGGATATGCTCCCAGCCATTTACGTCATTTTCAGCCGTAAAGGTTGCGATCAGGCGATTAGAGAGCTAAAAAACCTCAATCTCGTTAATCAAGAAGAAGCTAGAGCCATTTACTACCGTTTACTCATTTTCTTCCTGGAAGATAATCCCAATCTGCAAGAACTCGCCCTTTCCTTCTTTGCCGTCGAAAATCCGCATCTACACCAGAAATTACTGGCTTTTTTCGCTAATAACCCCCAGTCTGAAGATCAACTCCTCAGCCTCTTAACCGCCGACCCCGAGACGAAAAACCAACTGTTTGAATTCCTGGCTAGTGCTTCCCAATTGGTGCGGGCCGACCAAGTGGAACCCCTCACCCGGGGCTGTGGTGTTCACCATGCCGGGATTTTACCCCTCTGGAAAGAATTAGTCGAACAACTCTTTGAAGCTGGTTTAATTAAGGTGGTTTTTGCCACCGCTACCCTCTCGGCCGGGATTAATATGCCCGCTCGTACCACCGTTATCTCGGCCCTCTCCAAACGCACCGATGATGGCCACAGTATGCTGACTCCCTCGGAATTTGTCCAGATTGCCGGCCGGGCCGGTCGCCGGGGAATGGACGCGGTGGGCCATGTGGTGACAGTACAAACGCCCTTTGAAGGGGCAAAAGAAGCGGCTTTTCTGGCCACCGCTCAACCGGAACCCCTGCAAAGCTGTTTTGCGCCCAGTTACGGCATGGTCTTAAATCTCCTGCAAAAACACAGTCTAGAGGAGACCAAAGACCTCTTAGAGCGCAGTTTCGCGGAATATCTCGCTCGTTTAAAGTTAAGCCCCGAACGACAACAGATTACCGCCTTAACCACCGAATTAGCTAAGTTGGATATGGAATTAGCCGGGATCGAGCGGGAGCAGGTCTTTAGTTACGAAAAGCTACGGGAAAGACTGCGGGAAGAAGAAAGACTGTATAAAATCCTCGCTAGTCAGGCAGAGGCACAGAAAAGACAGGAAATACATCTAAAATTGCCGAATATTCCCGTCGGAACTATCCTCCATCTCAAGGGCAAACATATTAAGGTTCCCGTCCCCGTCCCCGCTATCTTTGTCAATACCCTGCACGGAGCCGGTCAAGTGCGAACTCTTGTTTGTTTAGGCAGTGATAATCGCTGGTATTTAGCCGCCTATGCCGATATTAGCGAGATCGATCGAGGTTTTCTCGCTCCTGCGGCATTAGGCGAACTGATACCCCCTTCCCTAGAAGCTGTTTCCCTAGGGGGTTGGCGCAAGGGTGAGGAAAATACTCAGGCGATCGCCGATTTAATCCCCCAACAAGTGCAGGGCATCCCACCAGTGGCGGAACTGGCAACACAATCACAAAAAATTGAAATTGTCAATAGTCAAATTGCCGCTCATCCCCTGCAAAAACGCAAAAATCCGGGGCGATTGATGAAATTATACTACGATCGAGAGATTGCTCGCGATAAGTTACACAAGACCCAGATTAAATACCAAAAACAACAATCGCGTAAATCCTACTACTGGGAAGAATTTCTGAATCTAATCGAGATTTTGCGAGAATTCCAAGCTTTAGAGGGTTATTTGCCCACTCCCCTCGGAGAAGCGGCGGCCACTATTCGCGGGGAAAATGAACTCTGGTTAGGATTAGCGATGATGTCCGGAGATTTGGACAGATTGACGCCTAGCCAACTAGCCGCCGCCATCAGCGCTATGATTACGGAACCCCCTCGCCCCGATACTTGGTGCAATTACCCGCCTGTGCCAGAAGTTATCGATATTTTGCGACAAGGAGAGGGAAATTCCCCCGGTTTGCGAGAAGTTCGCCGTTTACTCTATCAAGCTCAATCTCGCTACGATATCACTATTCCTGTCTGGTTAGAAACCCAACTGATGGGGATTGCCTCCCGTTGGGCCCAGGGGACATCCTGGCCAGAATTGTGCGAAAATACCAGTCTCGATGAGGGAGATCTAGTGCGATTATTACGGCGCACCGTCGATGTTCTCTGGCAAATTCCCCAAATTCCCCGGGTTTCCCAAGTCCTTAAAGATAATGCCCGTCTCGCCGTCACAGCCATGAAGCGCTTTCCTTTGTAATATTGACCGCTATTCTAAACAATGGGAGATGGTAGGGAAAGTAACTGTTGGTGGATCTGCTCGATTAGGGCGAGGATTTGCTGATAATTGTGGTGCAATCCCTGATGATAGAGGTGATTTGCTCCTTGATTTAAATCCGCTAAAGCTGATTGATAATAACCCAATTGATGCCGCAGTAATCCCCTTCTAATATAAGCATCGGCATAAAAAGGATCAATGGCAATCGCTCGATTTAAATCGGCGATCGAGCGGTCATATTCACCTAATTGGTGAGCGGTACAAGCTAGATTATAGTAGGCTGAGGCGTTGTTTTTATTTAACCGGAGAGCTTGATTAAAATCCGCTTTAGCTGAGGTAAAATTATGGAGGGCTAAATGAGATAAACCTCGATCATTATAAATAGTGGCTAAAGTGTCGGGTTGCTGGTTAGTAATTTGACGCAAGGATTGATTAAAATCGGCTAGGGCAAGGGGATAATTTTTCATGGCCGCCTGAACTAAACCCCGATTATAGTAGGCTTGATAATAGGTGGGTTTTAGCTGGATAGTCTGGTTATAATCGGTCAGCGCCTGTGAATAATCTCCCAAACGATAAAAAGCTAAACCCCGATGGAAATAGGCTAGATAATTATCAGATTGCTGTTGTAAAGAGCGGGTGCAGTCTTGCCACGCGTGCAGATAATCCTGCAAATAAATCTCAGTTAAACAGCGATTACTGTAGGCTAGGGCTAAGTTATTTTCCCGTTCCAGCGACTGATTGAAATCCTGCAAAGCTTGCTGATAATTACCCGCCTCTAGTTGTTCAATTCCCGATCGCAACCAATAGGATAAATGTACTGATTGATCCGCTTTTCCCGGCCGAGGCAATCCCCCCAGCACAATTGAGCAGAGCAGTGCAACCATAACCAATCCACCGAGGCGAGGAAGAAAATTTTTCAAAACCGTTGACATAGGAGTATCTTTGTGCATATACTCCCAATTCTGAGGAAACTTTCTCGATCGATCAACAGACAGCCTGTCAAACTAAATCCGTTGAATATAGACTACATATTAGGACAGGCAAAAGGCAAGAGGCAAGAGGCAAAAGGCAGCTTTGTTCTCCCCACACCCTACACCCTACACCCCACACCCCACACCCTACACCCCACACCCTACACCCCACACCCTACACCCTACACCCTACACCCCACACCCTACACCCCACACCCCACACCCCACACCCCACACCCCACACCCTACACCCTACACCCCACACCCCAAAGTCTAGGACTGGTCTATGTCTCTAGAGGCGAGGGCTGCGATAAGCTAATAAAGGAAAGATTGTCACCGAGCAATTATGGTGGCGTTACTCGCTAACGCAGTTGACACCCGATAAATGATACAGGAGTTATCTATGGAAACTATTTTTATCCCCCACCTCCTCAAATCTCCTGATCGACAAAGAGTGATCATCATCGATAATTTTATCCCCGGTCTAGAAACCTTGACACCGGTGCGGGGAACCTTGCTGGTTAGACATGGGGGGAATTTTTTGGAAGTATCGGTGAAAGCAGAAACCATCGTCACCTTAACCTGCGATCGCTGTTTACAACAATATAATCATCGTCTGCAATTAAACACTTCCGAATTAATCTGGCTAGACAAAAATAAAGACTACGATAGCTCCTATCCTCTAGAGCGAGAAATAGCCTACGAAGACCTCTCGGAAACCCTCGATCCTAACGGGGATTTTGACCCGCAAATGTGGTTATACGAGCAGTTATGTCTAACTTTGCCCCCCCGTCAACTCTGCGGAGCCAATTGTCAACCACCCGATTTTCTGCTTCCAGAAAATACTGCCATCGATGGTCGTTGGGCCTCCCTAGAATCCTTGAAAAGTCAGTTATCTCAATCGCAAAATTGAGCTTTGATGCTGATTTTTTTCGGGTTTCGATCCCAGAGAAAAGCGATCGAAACCCGATTTTTTACCGGCCCCAAATCTTTTTCAGGACAGTTTCGGGAGTAATATCGGCGACTTTTCCCGTATTAGCTTCAATATATCGATGCAGCTCTCCCCCGCTCGGTAAAACTCTCTTAGACAACGAAGGAACCAGCAGAGAGAGGGTATAGGTTCCCACGGCCACGGCTAACTGTAAAGGGACACTTTCGGTAGATAACAATAAATTAGCACCGGCGATCATAGCCGCCATTTTACCAATAT
Source organism: Microcystis sp. M169S2 (assembly GCF_020245865.1). Lineage (NCBI taxonomy): Bacteria > Bacillati > Cyanobacteriota > Cyanophyceae > Chroococcales > Microcystaceae > Microcystis > Microcystis sp. M169S2. Next base: position 16,054 of record NZ_JADBUB010000227.1, on the reverse strand, counting down.
CGGCCGTTCTGGACACTTTTAAGTTATTATCCATGGCTTTGAGGGCTAAAACCCAAGCTTCATCTAGTTCTCCCTGGATCGCGACAATTGGTAAATCCGGTTGTTGATGGCGAATGCCTTGGATAATTTCTAGCCAACTCTCCAGGGGATAAAGCGTTTCCAGTCCTTGGCTGATGCTCAGATCGCTACCGCCGGCGTAGAGGAGAATATAGCCGCTATCCTTGATATTGAGGCGTTGCTGCTCCATTTCGGCCCAATCGATATCATCCCGATTCAAGGTTATTTTTAAAGATGGACAGGGTGCGGCAATCTTTAAACCTTTGACCAGTGCGTGATAATTATCCGCTAGATAGCCTTCCGTTGGCTGGGGTACTTGTTGCGATAAGAACCAGCTGCCATTATTTTCATAGCCTATACGGTTGGGAACACCATTTAACCAGAGTAAAAGGTTGATAGCAGGACGATTGGTGAGACTAATGGCGATTTCGTACTCCCGGTCCCGAATTACTCCCAAAATATTTAAATAATCCGCTAATCCGTACTGATCTCGATAGTCAAATAAAAGCACTTCCCTAACCTGGGGACAGAGACGATAGGCAGCCTTTGCTCTAGGTTCGACCAAAACATCGATGCTGCTTTGGGGGTAAGTTTGCTGGAGGGTTTCTAGAGTGGGAAAAAACAGCAGTTGATTGCTAATTCCTCCCGGTACAAGGGTTAATATTCGCATTTTATCTGGATATACCTGAATCGGTCAGCTTAATTTTAGCAGTGTCCCTCGTTATTCACTAAATCCGGGCAGCGATGTTTTTTCTCAGCAGATTATCTTAACTATTACCCGAAGGATTAGATCCGTACATAGCATTTAAAACCAAAGCGGGGTCAACGTATTGATTGCCGTACATCAGTCCCCAGTGCAGGTGTGGTCCGGTGGTGCGTCCTGTCATTCCCACTCTAGCCATGCGGGCCCCTGCCGGTATATCCTGACCGAGAGTAAGGACGATTCCTCCTGACCTGTCAATCAAAAAAGTACCGCGGCTATCGGATTGAACCGAACCCATGAGATGACAATAAATATGCGTCCATTGACCCGATTGCATCTTAATCATCGTCCCACAGCCTGTATGATCGGATAATTCGACGATTCTGCCAGTCCACCAATTGCGAATATAACTGCCCAAGGGTGCGGCCAGATCTAACCCGGCATGAAATTGTTGACTACCATCGATGGGAGAGAAACGATAACCGAAACCGGAGGTATAGGTTTGAAAGTTTTCCACGGGAAAGGAGGCCCCGGCCCAAGCATTTTGAGCCATGAGGGTGGGATTAGCTTTAACGGGGTGTAAACGGTCAAATCCTAGGGAAATTAACGTGACAAGACAGCTAATCGCTAAAAAACGCAGGAATTTAACAGGCAGATACTTTAGCATGAGACTTACTCCAGACACCACAATTAAATATACCGCTAATTTTACCGGCGGCTTTTAACCGATATTTTAGTTAAGTTTTGAGTTATTATTGACCATTGGTTAGGGGTTGAGAACATTTCCCCTCAGGCTGCCAATTCCCCGACTCCCCCACTTAATTTTTATTTTTTACTGACTCGTACCATGTTAGACCTAAAGCAAATTAGAGAAAATCCAGAGGAAGTACAGAAACGCTTAGATAGTCGGGGAGGTAGTTATGATATTGCCCCTATTCTCCAGTTAAATCAACAACAAAAGGCTTTAGAGTTAGAACGCAGCAGTTTACAGGCCCGGGGTAACGAAATCGGTAAACTGGTGGGACAAAAAGTGAAAAGTGGCAGCGATGCCAACAGTCCCGAAATTTTGGAACTGAAAACAGAAGGAAACGAGATTAAAAGTAAACTAGCTCAATTAGAACCGCAGGAAAAAGAGATTAAAGCGGCCATTGACCAAAAAATCTTAGATTTACCCAATTTACCTAGTGAAACCACTCCCATCGGTAAGGATGAACGGGAAAATGTCGAAGTCAGACGCTGGGGAGAAGAATATAAACCCACCAACCCGAATATTTTGCCTCACTGGGAAATTGGGGAAAAATTGGGCATTTTAGACTTTGAACGGGCAGTAAAAATCGCCCAGAGTCGTTTTGTTAATCTTATCGCCCTCGGGGCAGCCCTAGAAAGAGCTTTAATTAATTTTATGCTCGATCGCCATATTGTCGCCGGTTATACAGAAGTTTTACCGCCAATTCTGATCAATAGTGACTCCCTGCGCGGGACGGGACAACTGCCGAAATTTGCGGAAGAAAGCTTTAAATGTCGAGATGATGAGCTTTGGTTAGCACCAACAGCAGAAGTACCCGTTACTAATCTCTATCGCGATGAAATCCTCTCATCGGAGCAATTACCGATCAAACACTGTGCCTATACTCCCTGTTTTCGTCGGGAAGCGGGCAGCTATGGCAAAGATACGAGGGGCTTGATCCGTTTGCATCAATTTAATAAGGTGGAAATGGTCAAAATCGTCCATCCTGACGCTTCTGCTCAGGAACATGAAAGTTTAGTCGCTAATGCGGAGGCAATCCTGCAAGCTTTACAGTTGCCCTATCGGGTGATTGAATTGTGTAGCGGTGACTTGGGTTTTTCGGCAGCCAAATGTTATGACTTAGAAGTGTGGCTACCTTCGGCTAATACCTATCGGGAAATTTCCAGTTGTTCTAATTTTAGAGACTTCCAAGCACGACGGGCAAATATTCGCTTTAAAGAAAAAGGGCAAAAAGGCACTAATTTTGTCCACACCCTCAACGGTTCGGGATTAGCGATCGGTCGTACTATGGCCGCTGTCCTAGAAAATTATCAACAGGCGGACGGGACGGTAAAAGTTCCGGAAGTGCTGCAACCCTATCTAAAACGGGAAGTTATTTGTTAAATTTTCTAAAAATGCTTGACAAAATGTCTATATAGGGTTTGCTGAATAAATCTAAAAACCTTGTTGGGTAAGACTTTTAGACCTTTTGTCAATCAAAAAGTACCGGATATGGGAGTGATCAGGGGGAAAATTCAGGTACTTTTTCCCTGAAAATTAGGTAGTTGACCACGGCTCGACTGAGCTTCGCCGAACGTCCTGAAAATCGGTAAAACCCTACACCCCACACCCCACACCCCACACCCTGCCCCCAAGAAAAACTTTTTGCCGCAAACCCTATATAGTGAATTTGAAAAAGTTGCTCTTAACCCCACTCTACAATTGCCTGTTTTAAGGCCCCTTCTGGCAAATTGGCCGGATCAAAGGACTCACCCGCTTCTATTCTCTCTAAAGCTTCAAAAAAAGCCCTCACACCACTGGCTGGTCCCGATGGGTGGTCCATAATTCCGGTTCCCGCATTGAGGATAACATTACGTCCGTAATCCCCAAGGACCTGGGGAACAATACCTGGACGAATACCGGCCGAGGGAACTGGAAAAACGTTTCTATCGCGCAAAATATCGCGAATTTTGCCCTCCTCCTGGGGATCGAAGGGTAAACTACCGTAGGCGGCGGGATATAGCACCGCATCGGCTCCTGCGTGGGCCATCATCGTCCCCAAAACCACAGAATAGGCTAATCCCGTATCGCTACCGGCACACATCGCTCCGGCAAAGGCAGGATGGGCGAAAATAGGCACATCGATCGCTGGATCACTGGCTAAAGCTTCTAAAACGGAAAAACCGTAGGTAAGAACGTTTAATAACAGGGCATTAGCGCCATGTTTCACCAATAAACGGGCTTTTCTCTGCAATTCGTCCGCTTTTCCAGTGACATTGACAGCATAGAGAACATTTCTACCGGTTTGCTGCCGCACTTCCTCCAAAACTCGGCGACAACAATCTAGGCGCTCGTGGGTGGGAGCCACGGGAAGATCCGCCATGATTTCATCATCTTTAATCACGTCTAAGCCAGCAAAAGCCACTTCTCGCAGGATATCGGCGTGATCTTGCGCCGATAGTCCTAAAGCGGGTTTAAAAATTGCCATGACTAGAGGTCGATCATAAACCCCCAAACGTTGCCTAATTCCCGTGATTCCCAGCTTGGCTTTCGTGCCGTAGCTTTCGGGGAGATACACCCCCACCACTTTTCCGGCTCCAGCCATGGAATATTTGCCGAAAATCATGGTTAAAAGACTGGCGATGTCATTTTCAACGTTTATCTGGGGAAAACGCACCCTAGCCACCTTATAACCGTCGGCTTCCTCCCTGATTCCCACCACTTCCGCTAGGTGTTGTTGCAGCTGCTCTTGACGATGACTGTGGCGATCGCTCCAAGTGCCGGCGGTTTGACCGATAGCGATCGTTTTTGCCTGTTTTTCGGCATTAATAGCGGGCGGAAAGCGATAATCGACAATTATAGTCATAAAAGGTAAAAAAAGGGAGTGGGAATTATAAATTATAAATTATGAATTATGAATTGGGGAATTGGGGAAGTGGGGAGGTGGGGAGCCTTTTTTCAGTAAACAGCAATGGGTGAACTGATAACTCACATCTGATAACTGATAACTGATAACTGATAATGGCTTCGATCGGTTTTCTCAGCTATTGACAAGGGTTCCCCTAAAAGCCTACAAGTATTTTGGATAGGTATGGCCATTGAGGAACCGACCAAAATATGAAAATAAAGACAAGATTACGGGAATGGGGCAAATTTTTCTTGAAAAGCGGTGCTAGTATTGCCTTGGCACTACTTTTAATCTTAAGTCTGTTCACGGTTAAGGGGACTACTCCTGCTTTAGCTGTGCTTGCTCAGGGTGACGCGGTAACGGATCCCACTGCTATTTTACGCAATGCCTTACCCATAGATAATAAACCAATTCGTCAAGTGCAACAATCGATCGAAGATATTGCCAAACATCTGCGGGCCAAACGTTGGAGTCCGATTAAAAAAGATGTCAAGGATGCCAATTATGCCCTTTCTACCAAAAGCAAGGCTATCTTAGATAGTGTTCCCGAAGCAAGTAAAAGCCAAGGAGAGGAATTAATCGAAAAATTGAAAACGGGAGTGGCAGCCCTGGATACGGCCGTAGAAGCGAAGGATAAAGAGGCAGTTTGGTCAACCAGACGGGAATTGCTCAATAATATCACCGCTTTAGAAGAATTAATGGTGGTGGGTTTTCCCTTTAATGTTCCCCCGGAATACGCTAACTTGCCGCAATTGCGAGGACGTGCCACCGTAGAGATGCAGACCACCAAAGGAGATTTAACCATCGTTGTGGATGGTTACAGCGCTCCGATTAATGGGGGTAACTTTGTGGATTTAGTCCAACGGGGTTTTTATGACGGTTTACCCTTCATTCGCAGCGAAGATAATTTCGTTGTCCAAACCGGGGATCCCGTCGGTGCAGAAGAGGGATTTATTGACCCGAAAACTAAGCAATATCGCTCTATTCCCTTAGAAATTTTGATTAAAGGGGAAGAAGAGCCAGTTTATGGCAATACTCTCGAAGAATTAGGGATTTACTTACCCAGTCTCGCCTTGCCTTTTAACGCTTTCGGTGCCTTAGCCCTAGCCCGTCCGGATACTAATCCTAACGGAGGTTCCTCGCAATTCTTTTTCTTTAAATTCGATAATGAATTAACTCCTCCGGGGTTTAATCTCATGGATGGTCGTTATTCGGTTTTTGGCTATTTAGTCCAGGGAAAAGAGGTGTTAGAAGAACTTACCGATCAGGATAAGATTATCACTGCTAAAGTGGTTTATGGCTTAAATAATCTCGTCCAACCTAGCTAGGTTGGGGGTTTTTAACTGGGTTTTGTTAAGGCACAGAGATTAGTCGCGATAGGGGAAGCAGCTCAGATTCTGAGTACTTCCCCCCATACTCCTAGGGTCGTTTCATTCTCTCATCGGAATAAATATCTGAAAATTTGTCAAAACGTCGTGCTTTGTAGATTGATTGATGAATCAACCTACTATGAATCAACCCTTGATAAAGGGGGGGCCTGACAACTTTTAACACCTACCTACTTTAAGATTATTAATTACGCAATCTATCGCCCTGATTATTATTGCTTTGATAGGGGCAAAAGTTATTTAATTAACATCAGTTTTATCTAAGTTCCCCTTTCCCTTAATCCTCATTCATATCCCCAATCAGCAACGCCTAGGGAGAGTTTGCCGATAGCCAAGGGCTAAGAGATGACAGAGTTGGTGATATAGTAACTAAAGATCACATTTAAATCTAACCTTGCCATAGATGCACAAGTCTCGAATCTGGCAAACCCAAAAATCTCCCGTCTCTAACATCAGTTTTAGCGATGAAATGAGGTAAGAATTTTGACCAAAATACTTAGCGATCGCATTGCCGTTTATCTGCTCATCGGTGGACTCCTGTTTAGAATCATCATCGCCCTGGGGCTTTATCCGGGGTACGATGAGGCCTATTATTACGTTTACAGCCATAATCTGGATTGGAGTTATTTCGATCATCCGCCAATAGTAGCGATTTCCACGGGTTTTGGGACTTGGATCACGGGATTAGTCAATCAATTTACCATTCGCTTCGGGACTCTCCTTTTCTATACTGGCAGCCTCTGCTTGCTATATCTGACAGCTTTAAAATTGTTCAGTCTGCCGGTCGCCAGAATGACTTTAGCGATCGCCACTCTCATCCCCATCTATGGGATTGTCTTCGGGATTCTCTCGCAGCCAGATAGTCCTTTAATCTTTTTTTGGTCATTAACAGTCTATTTAGCTGCCCAAGAATTCTGGCCAATTCGGGAAAAAAACTATCATCCTAGCTATCGTCTCGCTTATATTGGACTTGCCGTAGGATTGGCGGTTTTAAGTAAATATCACGGCTTTATTTTGGGCTTTGGTTTAGTTTTATTTTGTCTGACCACTCCCCGCTATTGGCCTGTATTTAGATCCCCTTGGTTGGGATTAGGATTTATTCTTTTTTTGATAACTTTATTGCCGATTATCTACTGGAATATTAACCATGATTGGATTTCCTTTCGCTTTCATTTAGAAGACCGTTTTTCTGGAGAACCCAAAACCTTTAATATTCTTGGTATTCTCTCGGTTATTGGCATTAGTATCGCCACGATGTTTCCTCCTTTTGGTCTGCCGATGTGGTGGGTGACATTTAAAAGCTTTGCTGAACAAATTCCTAACTTTCTCTCGAAAAAAAGATTTTTTCAGCGAGATGAAGAATCACTAAAAAAATGGTTAATTCTCTCGGTTTCTCTGCCTTTAATCCTGGGAATGCTTTATGTGGGTGCTTCCCATTATCTCGCCCCTAGTTGGATTTTACCCGGGTTCTGGTCCTGCACAATTTTATTAGGAGAAAAGGCCAATACTTGGCAGCAATCTTCTCGAATCTGGGTAAAAAGATGGTTATGGGGATCGGGAATTTTTATCGTTACTGTTTTATCTATAGCAATGCTTCACGTTACTTTTGGCACTTTCCAAAAACCTAGTCAATACGCAATTTTTGGGGGAATTATTGCCCCAGAACAGGACCCTTCTCGGGAAATTGTCGATATCGATCAACTGCGCCAAGGCTTTGCTAATTCGCCCGAATTATTAGCGCTCTTAAAAGATTCTAGCTTCGTTTTTACCCATAATTTTTATGTGACAGCATGGCTAGATATGGCTCTTTATCCCCTAGTTCCTATTCCCGTCACCTGTTTTAACAACGATCAAAGGGGTTATCAAATTTGGTTTAATCCTCAAGAATGGATCGGTAAAAATGGTTTATTAATTACTACAAATAGTTCTCTGGAAAGACCAGAAATAATCGATCGCTACCGTCCCTATTTCCAAGATATAACTAAAGTAGCTGTCATTCCGATCAAGCGCGGTGGTGTCGCCATCGAACAATTTCATGTTTACCAAGCTAAAGGACTAATTAAAACTTATCCTTAAAATGGATCAATTAGTTCATCAATACTCCTGATTTCTATCTTCTGAATTGTGTAAACTTTTTAACTTTTTACTTTTTACTTTTTACTTGGTAAATATGTCCATTCATCGAGTGCGTATTGCTAGAGATAAAGGGGAATTTGTCCAGTCCTTAGTTAATTTTAATCAGGGAATTGGTCCTTTTCAGACCTATGCTGATGTCATCGCTTTTGCGGCGGCTTTAGGGGTAAGATATCAAGAGAGGCTGGCGATAGAAAATGTAGCGAAGGAACCCTCACCTATTAACCTAGAAATTTTTATTTCTCGTGGCTACGATACCCTAATCAAATTATTGGCAGTCAATGAATTGCAAGACACAAAAATTCTTTCTCCCCACGGGGTAGATTCGGAAGCTTTGCGAGTGACAATTTTCGAGGAATATGCCAACGCTGGTTTAGCAAGATTAGAACGAGAATTGCGCGGTGCGGTGGATTATACTGAAAGATTATTGTTAATTATCAGTCAGGAACGTTTTCGAGAAATTACTGCCACAACGGAATTCGATTTAGGCAGATTTTTGTAGTAGAAATCTTAGTTAAGTACCTAAGTAAAATTAATTACACATCTCGCTAACTCTCCTGACTCCTGACTCCTAACCCCACCAATAAACTTTTTCAGCAGACCCTACTTAGGGTTTGCTGAATAAATCTAAAAACCTTGTTGGGTAAGACTTTTAGACTTTTTGTCAATCAAAAAGTACCGGGCATGGGAGTGATCAGGGGGAAAATTCCTGGACTTTTTCCCTGAAAATTAGGTAATTGGCCCCCTCAAAACCGGTAAAACCCCACACCCGTTCGTCTGAGCTCACGGCCGAAGCCCACACCCCACACCCCACACCCTGCCCCCAGGAAAAACTTTTTCAGCAGACCCTACTTATTACTGTAGTTTGGTATGGGCTTTTTTCTCATAGGTGCGTTCAAATTTTGTGCGGGTATAATTGGCGGCGATCGCTATTGCTAAAGCCAAAATTGCGAAAATAAGGGCAGTAATTTGATAGATAGACTGATTTGGGGATAAAATTGCCAGTAAAGCTAATAATATCCCCATTAAAATTGCGATTTGTTTAGTTTTTACCATGTTTTCATGGGCAGCGCTACAGGTGCGACAGTGGACAGTGTGACGAGAATAGCGATCGAGGGGTAAAGGATCGGATAAATCGATCGCCGTTGTCCGCTGGCTGGTGTAGCCTTGATAGTAGGGGAAAGAGTCCCCATAGCGATCGAACCATTGACGTAACTCAATCACCAAGGCATCGGAACTTTTTAAGGGCAAGTATAATTTTTGTAAACTATCTCTTGACTTTTCCACCATTTGCTGCTGACTTTGAATTAAAGGTAGATCATCTTCGAGGATGCGACTTTGACGCAGATGTTCCAACCAGCGCCAACGGTATTGACGGGAGTTAACGGCAAAATTTTGGTAACGTCGCACCAGTAAGCGAGAACGACCTTGACCCAGAGAAATCCCGTATAAAGCCAATCCAGCACACCAATGGGGATTAGGCAGAGAAAAACGATAATGAACGAGATTAGGGGCTATAAAATCCAGATATTTCCAGCTTTCTTGCGGATTGCGGCTATTGCGCCACTGACTGCGAATTCCTCGCGCCGAGATTTCGAGGATTTGGAAGGCTAACGGTTGAGCATTTTCCCGTTTTGCCCCGAATTCGCTGCGATCATGGCTAATATTAACATGGGCGGGATCGAGGAGATTTTCGAGTAAATAGCCCTGTTCATAGGGAAAATCGATGACATAATCGGTATGGACACAATTGGGGTCTTCTAGGTCTTTGATGATAGGAATATCGCTTTCTTTCGCTGTTTCCTCTTCTCCTAACCAAACCCAGAGGACTCCCTGACGTTCCATCACCCTATAGGATTTAACCTTGGCATTGCGGGGAATCGGGGTATTAACTGGCAGTTGGGGAATATGGGAACATTTTCCATCCGTCTCGAACTGCCAACCATGGTACAAACATTCTAAACGCCCAGCGATCATCTGTCCTGTGGAGAGTTTAGCCAAGCGATGGGGACAGCGATCGAGCAAACAGCCCCATTTTCCCTGCTGATCGCGAAATATTAGCAATGGTTGCCCATAAAGAGAGAAAGAGTAGGGATTTTTTTGCCAATCCTGCACGAATAACACAGGATACCAACAATTTTGGTAGTGAAAATAGTCATCCCTAGGCAGGGGTTGAGATTGATCAGTGCTTGTCATGGGGATGAGAGAGAAAAAATATTGATCATGATCATAATATCGGTGCGGCCAATTGATCTCTGTCTTCCTACTATCTTTTAATCAATCCGAAAGGGACTAGGAGAGGGTCGAAATTCCCGATAGGCGTTAATTGTAGCCAGAAAGTCGATTGTAAAGTCTTTTATTGATTTCGTATAGTAGCCAAATAATTAAAAAACAGACAGAGATGAATATCAAAGGTTTTTTAGTCAGTAAATTCTGCAAACTCCAGAATAGTTGCTGCGGTTGAGTGATTAGATACCAACTATTCAGCCGGAGAAAACGCCCCAGATAGATACCGATCGCACTTAAAAAATGGAGGGTTATTTCTAGGGGGAAAACTGCTGAATTTAGCTGACTTTGCTGACAATAACTTTTTAAATTAAGTAAGGAGAGAACGTATAACTGAAAGCCAAGAAAAATAAAGATACTATACTGGGGAATTAAAACTAAAAAAAATAAACTTTTGGCGTAATCCTGCTGAACATAAAAGATTAAATGAATGCTATCGGTGAGAATATAGGGAGCATTGGGTAAAAAAAGCACAAAAACTAAGAGAATTAACCACCAAAGTAGGGAACGATCGAGGGTGATCCGAAATAGCCAAAAACTGAGGATAAAGGGGATAAAAGCCAGAAAAGAATTCCAGATAATCCTCCCGGTACTGAGGTTAAATAATTGCCAAGCATTATGCCACCAATCCCTAGTTAAAATCATCGTTAAATCTGCCCAAATCATCTCTTAAATATCAGTATCCTCTAGGGTTGATAAATATCCTAACCAATTTTTTAAAGATTCCGGGAAAGGGATTCTTTGTCTATCGGTGGGAGCGATGCACACATGGCGAGTTTTCGCTTTTCCGACCATGATTTCAGCCAAATAAATTTTATAATGCAATTCAAACTCGTTTTCGCTTAGGGATCGGACAGTGAAATTAATCTGTATTTGATCGCCACAAAAAAGAGGACGAAAAAACTGGATTTCCGCTTGAGTAATCGGTAGGGCAACCGGAGAATCTTTCAAAAAATCCTTGATATTGACGCCAAATTGTGCTAAAGAAAACTCGTAGGCTTCATGACAGATCGAGAGAAGATGAGCAAAGTAAACCACACCGGCCGCATCGGTATCGGCCAGATAAATTAGGCGCTCGTAGGGCATAAAAAGCTTATTGTCTTTCCAGAAAGGTTAAACTATCTTGTAGTTGTCTTAACTCGTCCCGATGGGCTTTGACAGTTAATTCCGTTTGCTGAGATTTGCTTTCTACTTTAAAAGCCACTTCTTCTAAACGGCCGACTTTTTGCCAATAGAAAACACCCGCGAGGGGAGATAAACCCACAAGAGCAAAAATATAGGGATTAGTATCAGGAAATAACACCGATAACACCAGTGAGAAGCAAAATAAACCCAAGGCCGCCAAAATTGTCAAAAATATCGCTAGAAAGGGGCTAGGCGGCACAAAACCCTGTAATCTGACAATATTTTGTTCGGGTTCGATCGCCTTGACTTGATAGGAACGTCGGTCAAAATAGTCTCGCAGTTGTTCTAATAGTTGGTCGTCACTGGTACTGGTAAGATAGACACGCTGTTCGATACGCTCTTTGACGGAACCGCGAATAAAAAAGAATAATCCCACCATGAGCAGGAGAGTCAGAAAAAAAGTTGAGGAAAGAACGGGGGTATCCATGGCGGCAGTTAGGAGCGAAAAAACTTACAATTAATCCTAATTATCCTAACCTATCTTCTCCCCCGATTTAGAAGATAGACCCTAGGAGCAAAACCTCGATCGAGAATCAGAAAAATTTAACCCCAAGGCAGATTCATGGGCAACAATCTATTAACAGGATTAATCGAACCCTTACAGTATAGTTTCATGCAGAGATCCCTAATTGAAGCTATCATCGTCGGGATCATCTGTGCGGTGGTGGGAACCTACCTGATGGTACAACGTTTGGCCCTCTTGGGCGATGCCATCAGTCACTCGGTCCTACCCGGATTAGCGATCGCTTTTATTGGTAATTTTAATCTTCTTTTGGGTGCTTTACTAGCCTCAATGGTCAGTACCCTACTGATTAACTTAATCCGTAATCGTTCCCCAATCAAAGAAGATGCGGCCATGGGTATTGTTTTCTCGGCTTTTTTTGCCCTTGGCATCACCCTGATCACTCTCATCCAAAAAAACAACAAAATTGACCTTAATCACTTTCTCTTCGGCAATATTCTCGGTGTTACTGCTGCTGACATTCGCGATACCCTAATTATTGCCGTTATCGTTTTATTAACCGTTTTGCTCCTGTATAAAGAACTATTATTCTACACTTTCGACAAAATCGGGGCGCAAGCGGCGGGTTTACCGGTAAATTTATTAGATTTAGGCTTAATGCTCCTGATCGGCCTGACAATCGTTGCTAGTCTCCAAGCGGTGGGAGTAATCCTCGTTTTGTCCCTTTTGATTACCCCCGCAGCCACTGCTTATCTTTTAGTTACCCGTCTTCATCAAGTCATGGGTGTGGGTGTGGGTGTGGGTATTATTTCTAGTATCAGTGGGATGTATTTAAGTTATTACTGGAATTTACCCTCTGGACCGGCGATCGTGCTTGTCGCTTTTACCCTATTTATGTTGGCCTTTTTATTCAGTCCCCGTCAAGGAATTTTCACTCATCCCGCTAGTCTAGGTGGTCAACTTTCTATCTGGGTAGAGATAAAAAATTTGTTGAGAAGACGTTAGTTTGCAGGAGAAGGTGGGAGTGACCAAAAAAAGCCGACGGCCGAGATAACTGCGATAATTTGCCAGATTTTTCGAGGCTCTTACCCTGATATTGTGTTAATTTTATCGTTTCATATTGTACTTAAGCGACATACCAGACCACAGCATTAGGTTAATTCTTCCCCACAAGAATCTGATATTGGAAAATAGCCATTTGACCTCTTGTATTGGGTAGCTCTTGGATTCATTAGCCTGTACAGCTAGTCTCCGCTAATTTCTACCAATGTCTCACCAGCAGCTAAAAGTTCTAAAGCCCTGGGTAAAGTCTCACTCAAGATTTCACGCAACCGGGCATTAGAGGTATTGCCACAAGTCAGCCAAATAATTTGTGGGGGCGAACCAAGTCGCTCAACTAAATCTACAAAATCGCTGTCTTTGGTCATTAGGATAGCTCTTCGAGCTTTTGCAACCTGAAAGATTTCAGTATCTTCAGCATCTCTCAGTCCAAGATCACGCAAAGCCACAGCTTCAATCTCAAGTGTAGTGCTAATCCAGGTTGCAATTGCAGGAGACAAATGTGCGTCAACCCAAATTGTCATGCCAGTAAAACCGGGTGATTAAGCTTCCGCGAGGCATATAAAAGCGCTGCTTTCAAATCATCTGCCTCAAGATCAGGCATTTCATCTAGAATTTCTCTCGCGCTTAAACCTGCCGCAAATAGATCTAACACATCTGATACCCGGATTCTCATTCCTCGAATACAGGCACGACCACCGCACTGCCGAGGATTAACTGTAATTCTTGAAAGCAATTCCGCCATTACAAGGTAGCTCTTACGATCTTTACCTTTATTGTGAACTAGAGTGCTAAAAGTTTCAACAAAATAGGGTAGGCATAGCCCACCCTGTCAATTATGAAAAATTTTGACATCCTCACCGCCGGGGCCGAACGATGATTCCTCACCACCTTTTTGGATATGATCAATTTATTCTCGCACCTCTAGAAGTTTAAGCCATGTCACTCGCTGAGTTAATTCCTCTGGTCAACAATCTGAGTCAGTCAGACAAATTATCACTCTTTAAACTCCTGGCCACACAAATCCCAGACGCTGAACTACAATTCATCTTCTCCGCATCAGAGTACCCAATTTGGTCGCCCTAGGACGCAACGGCAGCTGCAAACATTCTGATGCAGATGATTCAGGATGACCAAGGGGCATCTGCTCATGCCTAGTAAAGTTGAGTTTCCCTTTTCTGAGGATAACGCATTACCGACCAGAACCTTGATCCCAAGCGGCGATCGCTCTGATAACATGAGCTACTTTATCATTCTGCCTCAAAATTGTTTTTTTATTGGTCGGCAATAATTGTCTTCTTTTTTTGATTTTGTAAGGTAAGTTTGGAACAATCATATTTAAAAAGGCAGAAAATCTTCATCAAGAATTTGCTCCAGCGATAGTCCCCACTCTCAGGCTCAATGACAATAAACCAGTCATAATATTCCCCTGCTAATTGTGGATAAACGCGGTCAAAAATCTCTCGACAACGCCGAGCTAAAGCTTTATCCTCAGCCTCAATTTTCGCTATTTCTTCAGCAGAAAGGCGATGTTGATGAGGAAAAATCGAACTTCCCAGAGGAACTTTTCGAGAGGTTATTTGGCTCATTTTGGCTAATTTTTGCCCAGTGGTGACAAATTTAACTAGAGACAGAGAGAAGAAAAGAGCCTGTTGTGTTTCGGAAATGACTATCGTTCAGGAGAAGTCATTCTTTGATTATTCTAACGATTTCTGCATCTAGTCGGAGCCGTTTTTTTCAGGACAATCGCCACTCTCCACCCAGCCCAATATTGGGAGTAATAAGCTAAATCCCGTCATATAATTGGAAAGGAGAATGGCAACATTAGAGGCTGAGGCGAGGGGAAACAGATGAAGGGCGATCCGGCTGTATTGAAGAAAGTGTCTGTCAGTCTTCCTTTTGGTATTGGTTCAGCCGAATGGGAGGCAGATCCGACTGAGAGAAGGGCTGCATGGTCACTTTATGTGGAATTGGTGACGCGCATTGCTGTAGAGCCATTAGAGGGGGAAGAAGGGCTGCTGCGTGAGGCTTTGAACTCGCTGTATAGTTTATTTGGGACAACCCGCGAGATTCTCAAGGAAGCTGGTCCCGATGTGGGGGCTTCTCGCAATTCAGTGGGCGGTATTGCGATCGCTGTCCTGAATCGGGGGTTGCGCCGTTTTCTAGCCAAGTGGCATCGTCGCTTACAGGTTTGGGAAGCGAAGCGCCCTGCTGATGTCAGTCCCAAGGAATACGAGCAGCAATGGACAGAAGAACCTGAATTGCGAAGGGAGTTAGAGGCTCTCAGGCAGGATTTAAGTCGGTATGCACTGGCTCTAGCAGAGATTGCTGGGGTTGAAAATTAGATTAGGAGTTTCTGGGAATGTCTATTTTTATTAGCTACAGTCGTCAAGACCAAGCCTATGTAAATAAGCTGCTAGAGGCTCTTACAAAGCACGAATTGCCCTGGTGGTTAGATAACAAAATTGACTACGGGGATCAATGGCCAAGAGTGATTGAAGAAAACCTCAGAAAAAGTCAGGTTTTTATGCTGGTGATGTCTCCTCGCTCTAAAAACTCTCATTGGGTAAACTGCGAACTGGCTCTTGCTTTAGAGTTAAAAAAGCCCATTTTCCCCCTTTTGTTAGAGGGTAGCCGTTGGCTAGAAGTTGGAATAATTCAGACAGTTGATATACAGGGGGGAAAACTGCCGCCTGCTAGTTTTTTTGATAGAGTTCGATCTGAATTAAATAATAAAGTTCGATCCAAATTAAATCATAAAACCGTACAACTGACCGCCGAAGAGTGGTTTAACAGTGCCTATAACAAAGGTGAATCAGGAGACTACCAAGGGGCGATCGCTGACTACAATCAAGCCATTAAAATCAAACCCGACGATGCTGATGCCTACATCAATCGCGGGAATGCCAAGTCTAACTTAGGAGACAAGCAAGGTGCGATCGCAGACTACAATCAAGCCATTAATATCAAACCCGACTATGCTCTTGCCTACTTGAATCGCGGGGTTGCCAAGTCTGACTTAGGAGACAACCAAGGTGCGATCGCAGACTACAATCAAGCCATTAATATCAAACCCGACTATGCTCTTGCCTACTTGAATCGCGGGGTTGCCAAGTCTGACTTAGGAGACAACCAAGGTGCGATC
>NZ_JADBUB010000226.1:0-4538 GCF_020245865.1 Microcystis sp. M169S2 | reverse complement strand
TACTTTGGGGAAACCATTACGGGGGAATTGGCTAACTACAATGCCAGTAATACCTACGCCGATGAACCGAACGGAGAATATCGAAACGAAACAACTCGCGTGGGACAATTTCCCCCAAACGCCTTTGGACTGTACGATATGTACGGCAATGTCTGGGAATGGTGCGCCGATACCTTTCAGGGTAATTATGACGGTGCGCCGAGGGATGGCAGTGTCTGGATAGAAAATGGGGATGATAATCGTTCTCCTCTGCGGGGCGGTTCCTGGGGCTTCAATCCTTATTACTGCCGTTCCGCGATTCGCCTCAACCGCGACCGCCGCGACTTCCGCAACTACCATTTCGGTTTTCGGGTAGTCTGCGTATTCGGGAGAACTCTCTAACCCTTTTTCCTTTTTCCCCTTTTACCCTCATTCCCTATTTTTTCTTTTTTCTTTTCTTTCCCGCCCTTAGGCGGGTCGATTTTGTAGGGGCGAACTCGACCCATTTGGTCGATTTTTGCTTAACAATTGTCAAGGATTGTTAAGATGCGCTTACCCTGCACTTTTCCCCTAGTTCCCAAAACTAAACTCTAGGAATTTTTAGCCACTGCTCAAGAGGATGAAGTTAAAGCAGAAAAGAATTTAACTTAGTGTCAACAGACTTGCAAAAATTAGGTGGGCATTGCCCACCCTAATCTTAGGATGGCGGTTTGTAGGTAGAAGCAACGGATAATTCCTTTAATTGCTTGGCTGCCACTGTTGAAGGTGCAGAAGTGAGTAAACAACTAGCTTGCTGGGTTTTCGGGAAAGCAATCACATCGCGAATCGATTCTTCTCCTGCTAACAACATCACCAAGCGATCTAAACCGTAGGCGATGCCACCGTGGGGAGGGGTTCCGTATTCAAAAGCTTCTAACAAAAAGCCGAATTTATTATAGGCTTCCTCTGGGGATAGACCGATGGTGGCGAAGACTTTTTCCTGTACTTCCCGTTGATAGATCCGCAAACTGCCGCCACCGATTTCAATACCATTAAAAATCATATCGTAGGCGAGGGCGCGAGCGTGGGCTAGATCGTCTAAATCTTCGGGATTGGGGGCAGTAAAGGGGTGATGCAATGCTTCTAGGCGTTTTTCCTCGGCGTTGTATTCAAACATCGGGAAATCCGTCACCCAGAGGAGGTTGATTTTCTCAGGATCAATTAATCCCAATTGTTCCCCTAAAACTAAGCGTAGGCGGGATAGGGATTTATTGACTGTATCGGTATCTCCTGCCCCAAATAAGAGCAGATGCCCCGGTTTTGCGCCAGTCTTCTCGATTAAAGCCTGTTTTTGTGCCTCTGTTAGGTTATCTTTAATCGCACCAATGGTATCAAAATCGTAGTCTTCGCGCACGCGGATGTAGGCAATTCCCTTCGCACCCGCATCGGTGGCTTCTTTGAATAAATCCCCACCCGGTTTGATTCTGACGTTAGAAATCGCCTCGTTACCGTTGGGAATCGGTAAAACTTTCACCGTCCCACCACTAGCGATCGCACCTGAAAACACCTTAAATCCCGAATCGGCAAAAATCTCCGCCACATTGACCAATTCCAAGCCAAAACGGGTATCAGGGCGATCGACCCCATAGCGATCCATAGCCTCAGAATATGTTAAACGGGGCAGGGGCAGGCTTATATCAATATTTTTGACTTTTTTGAAGATATGAGCGATTAAAGCCTCATTTAGGGCTAAAATCTCGCTTAAGGAGAGAAAACTCATCTCCATATCCAACTGAGTAAATTCCGGTTGACGATCGGCACGCAGATCTTCATCGCGGAAACAGCGAGCGATTTGATAGTAGCGATCCATTCCCGACACCATTAATAATTGCTTAAATAGTTGCGGTGATTGGGGTAAAGCGTACCATTGGCCCGGGTTGACACGGGAAGGAACCAGATAATCCCGCGCTCCTTCGGGAGTCGATCGAGTTAAAATTGGCGTTTCCACTTCGATAAAATGCTGTTCATCTTCGAGAAAACGGCGCATTTCTTTGACAACTTGGTGACGTAGTTGTAAATTCTGACTCATACGCTCCCGGCGTAGGTCTAGATAACGGTATCGCAAGCGCACATCTTCCCGGACTGATTCACTTTCGGAACTAGAGACGACAAAAGGCAGTTGTTTAGTAACCCCGTTGAGAATCTCGATGCTAGTGGCGTAAATTTCGATTTCTCCGGTGGCAATGCGCGGGTTAAGGGATTCGGGCGGCCGTTGACTGACTGTTCCCGTCACCTTGATAACATACTCGTTTCTGACGGTTTCAGCGATGGGAT
The DNA here is from genome assembly GCF_020245865.1 of Microcystis sp. M169S2. NCBI lineage: Bacteria > Bacillati > Cyanobacteriota > Cyanophyceae > Chroococcales > Microcystaceae > Microcystis > Microcystis sp. M169S2. The sequence goes on along the minus strand of NZ_JADBUB010000226.1, from coordinate 2,246 downwards.
AGGAAGCGGGAGTTCGTTGGGGATCACTGACGATCTGGACAATACCACTGCGATCCCGTAGATCGATAAAAATAACGCCACCGTGATCGCGACGACGATCGACCCAACCGAAGAGGGTGACACTTTTTTCAATTTCGATCGCGCTAAGGTCGCCACAGTAGTGAGTTCGCATAGTCTAACTAGAGAATTACTTATATTACGAATGTAGTATAGAAAGGATGTGGCCAGAAAAAAATCAGACGGCCTTGTTCATTATGCCGGTATTTTGTCGCTCTTGTCCCTTTGTTTAGAGTATTTTTATGGTCTCCTAAGTAGCTGGTTTTAATTAAATTGAAGATAGATTTTGGGTTCGATCCCCCCTTCCCCCCTTGATAAGGGGGGATCGGCACCCCCTTAATCCCTCCTGAATAAGAGGGCATCTGACAATTTTTAACACCTACCTACTTAGTCCTCGGCTATCGGCTTTTTGCGGATCGGCTATAATCAACAAGGCTCATCTAGCAGTTACCAATTTTAAACGATTAAAATCATGAATTCCTTAGAAAAAAAAATGGTGGAACTGTTAAGAGAACTCAGGGAAGATCACCATGTTTCAGGGGTAAAAGCAGAATTCGAGACGGAAGGAACCCGACTGACGGAAGCGATGCGGTTGAAAGAAATTAGTCTGAAAGCGGGGGTGGATTTTAATCTGAAAATTGCTGGTTGCGAAGCGGTCAGAGATATCTTTGATGCGGTTAATTTAGGAGTCGATCGCTTGATTGCTCCCATGGTAGAAACAGCCTATGCTTTACAAAAATATCTGCGGGCAGCTAGGAGGGTTTTAGCCGAGCAACGGGTGGAAGATGTGGAGTTATTAGTTAATATCGAAACTATTACTGCCTGTGAGAATTTTCAGGAAATGTTGGCGATTCCAGAGATAAAATCTCTCCATGGTATCGTCATCGGACGGATGGATTTAGCCTGTTCTTTGGGATTAACTCGCCGGGATGTCAATAGCGAGCAAGTTTTAGATCTGGCTTTACCTTTGGCAAAAAAAGCTAAGGCTGCCGGTTTGACTGTGGCTATTGGGGGTGGGGTGTCACTAGATTCTTTACCGTTTTTCAAAATGTTCTGCCAAGGACATTTTGACCGCTTCGAGACACGCAAAGTTATCTTTGATTGTCCCCAAGCTTTGGATAATTTTAGTTTAGCTTTGCCAAAAGCGATCGAGTTTGAATTACTCTGGCTAGAGAATAAGAAAAATTATTATGGTGCTATTGTTCGTGAAGATGACCGGCGTTTAGAAATCCTCCATGATTTACTTTTTGGTTAAAGATATTGGACTGATTATGAATAAATTATCTTAATTATTTTACAATGGTAACTAGGAAGCAATTTAACCCACTTTTGCGGTTGCTTTTTCTGAGGATTTAGATGATCCAGCAATCTTACCAACAGTTTCGACAATGCCAGAGTATCTAAAGCACGAACTTCTGCACTATGCCAAGTATCTCATAGAAAACCACTCAAAGAGATATATGGAATGAACGCTTTTCTATAACCATAAACTCCTTTGATAATGGAAAACACCTCAAGAGCGGAGAAATCAATCAATGTTTACCACAATAGAAGATAAACAATCCCTTTCCCTCGAAGCATTTCTTGCCCTTCCAGAAGCTAAGCCTGCTAGGGAATATTATCATGGAATTGTCACTCAAAAACCTATGCCCAAAGGAAAACACAGCATCTTACAATTTGAGTTAGCCTCTGCCATTAATCAACAGACTAAACCTCTAAAATTAGCTTATGCTCTACCTGAATTACGTTGTACTTTTGCAGAACGTTCAATTGTGCCAGATATTGCGGTGATTCGTTGGGAGAATTTGCCACGAGATCTAGATGGAGAAATGGCTGATCAATTTTTAAGTTATCCCGATTGGATTATTGAAATTATGTCTCCCGAACAATCTGTTACCTTAGTGATGGAAAAGATTATTTTCTGTTTACAACAAGGAACAGAATTAGGTTGGTTGATTGATCCTTCAGCAAAGTCAGTCACCGTTTTTCAAACAGGATTACCGAAAGTACATATTGCAACCGCAGGCAATAATCAGCCTTTAGCGGTGAATGAACTACCCCGCCGCAAGCGGACGGGGTATCAGAATCAAAATAGACTCAATTGTAGATTTTGGTGTAGCTGCAGGTATTCTTTATCTTGTTCTTTTACATATCTCGCTATCATACCTTCATCCCCATGCTTTCCTACC